>NZ_QUDI01000006.1:0-149480 GCF_003477465.1 Parabacteroides sp. AF48-14 | reverse complement strand
ACTATCCTTTTTTCAAAGGGTCTTGATTTAAATGGATAAGCATAAATCTATATATTTCTTTGCTTACGTGACAAAGGAAGGCCTTATATTTGACGTAAACAAATAAAAAACAATCTATTTTTATAAATATTGAATTTTCGGAGCTTTTAGACCGTAAATGCAGGTGTATTATCAGCTTTTACCGAAATACAGATGTAACAACTTCGCTTTCGTATCAACTTCCAAGCCTGTACAAGCCTGTTATAGTAGCGATAGATATTCCAAGAAAGTGAATGAAGTTCCCCCCCCAGAAATATCGGGTGAGCCAAAAAAGGGGCAAAATAGGGGGATTTTCTTTATGAAAACCTTACGGTCTGACTGACACAGGCACAGATTGCAGAATTGTTTTAGAAAAGAGAAAAGCGTTATTACGAAACATTTGAAAAATATATTCTCCAGCCAAGAACTGGAAGGGAATGTAGGAGCCCGTTACACCATTTTCCCTGTTGCCAGTTCTTTTTCAAGATATTCATACACATAGGCTGTACTTTGGGCATACAGTCCCGTTTCAAGATTAATAAGCCGAGTATATGTATCCGAGGTATAGAGTGCCTTGAGAGCCTCATTCATATCCATCTGATGTTCCTCCATAAGCAGCAACACAATTTCCTTGGAAATCTCCTCTATCATGAATGATTCTTTGGTCATACCTCACTTACTTTAGTTAAATAATGGACAGATTTTGGAGTACCGAAGAAGTACTGCATAGTCACACCTTTCATATATTTAAGTTCTTCAAGAAACTTGTCCATCTCTATCAGTCCGGATGTAAGACGACGTATCTGAAAGCCAACTGAATCATTTGCTATGGGACCGATAACGATATCATAACTATGCGAAGGTGTACGTGTACGATTCCGGCGATTCATCAATACAAACTCTGCCCATTCTTTGCTGTATTCCTGAAATTCGAGTACAGACAAACCCATATCACGCAAACTGTTCTCGTCAAATTTGTAAGTGTTCAGCGTAGGTGCTCCAATTCCCAATTGTTCGGTTTTTCTGACAGCCAACTCCAAGGCCTGTCCCTTATCTGCCGAAAGGTAGAAACCGCATCCAAAATCCTTGCCGACCTTAGAGATTGCAAGGTCTATCTCGGCGATGTCTGTATTAGAGCCATGATACAGAATCATACCAACGCTCCCCCTTTCCTGTGGCAATAGGCTGTAAGGTCTTCTATTACGTCTTCAAACGAGAGTGTATGCTCCACATTATAGAAACGGTTCACAAAATCGAGGCCTTTGAATCTCTCCAAATAGCGATATGCCTGTAATGTGTTAAGTGAATGGGCCGCGGCAAACTCACTTATAACGGCAATGATATATTCCACTTTATTTCTTACATTCGGATCCATTCTGTCTTCCTTTCTTGTCTTTCTGTTACGTCTAATGCAAAGATACACTTTTTTTTACAGAAACCTTACCCATTCTTCAACTCATCCTCCTTGTCCGGTGCACCGGGTTCGGGAGTGGTGTCGGGGGCGAAGGGGTTGAAATAGTAGATGCCTTTGGTATCGAGGTATTGCAGAAAGTAAGGAAGCTTCTGCATGAAGAGGCTGCATTCCTTTGACTTGGCCGGGGTCCAAGCGGATTCGGCTACGGCGACCAGACGGGGGAAAGTCATAAAGTCCAGACGCTTGGCATCGGCTACACGTTCGGTCCAGAGGGAGAACTGGAGGCCCATCAACTGGTCTTCGTAATCGCGTGTCAGGTGGATAATGGTTTCCGGGAAACGGCAGATATCCTCGACCGTGTTGTAACCACCCCATACACGGCCCACCTTATGAGCGCCGTACTGGATGAAGTCGGCATAGAACGGACGGCGCGGAGTCATAATCACACGGTAGCCGTTTTCGAGAGCTTTCACCAACTGATGTTTGCGGTCGTGGCGCCACCACATGATAACAGCTTTGTCAGGTGAAACGCCGGCGTCGATCATTTCATCCCAACCGATCATTGTCTTGCCTTTGGAGGCTACGATGTCGGCGGCACGGCGGATGAAGTAGTGTTCCAGGCCGACTTCGTTGCCCAAGTTCTTGTCTTTGATGAACTGCTGGATTTCGGGATCGGTGAACCAGCTCTGGTTACCGTAATGGACTTCGTCACCTCCGATATGGATATAGGGAGACGGGAAAAGAGCTACGATCTCGTCGAGTACGTTACTGATAAACTCGAACGTTTCATCCTTGCAGGGATGGAAAGTAAAGCCATTCCATTTACCTTCACCGCCGCCCGATACTTCGGGATAAGCGCGGCTGACGGAGGTGGCATGTCCCGGCATATCGAATTCGGGAACTACCATAATCTGGCGGTCGGCGGCATAGGCCACAATTTCTTTAATCTCGTCCTGGGTGTAGAACTGTGCCGGAGCTTTCGGATCATGCCAGTTGCCGATAGCGCCTACGCTGGTCAGCTTCGGGTAACGTTTGATCTCGATACGCCAGCCCGGTTCGTCGGTCAGATGCCAGTGGAAGACGTTCAGACGGAGAGACGCCATGATGTCCAGATATTGTTTCACTTTCTCTTTCCCGAAGAAGTGGCGGCTTTCGTCGAGCATGAAACCGCGCCAGCCGTAACGCGGCTGATCCTGTATCTTGCAGGCGCGTACACTGCCTTTACCGAAACGGGAGAGTTGCAACAGGGCTTCCTTGGCATAGAACAGTCCGGATTCGGAAGAGGCTTGCAACAGGATACTGCCGGGTTCAACAACGAGCGTATAGGCTTCATCGGCCATCTTCTGATCCGGGATCAGCTCCAGACGGATCGTCCCATTAGCAGGCGATGATTGCATACCGGCGTCTTTCAACTCGACCGGCAGGGCGGCAGCCAATTTATCGGCGTATCCGCCATTTCCTTGTATCTGGAGATTCTTTCCAATGGTGAACGAACCTTTGCCGTTCTGTACCTTTGCCGGCGTCGGGAACAAAGGTTGTTGTGCCATCGCAGGCAACACGAATAGAAGTAGTAATGTGCTTAAATAAATTAGTTTTCTCATGGCTTGTAATATTATTGGGCAAATATATATAAAATTTATATCTTTAGCCGCTGAACAAAAGAACAAAACTCATGAATAGACTTTTTATCCTTACGATCGCCTTTATCTGTTACTGTTGTAACCTGCTGGCCCAGGAAATCGAATACTCCCGGCCGGTCAATACTCCCGAAAGTTGTACAAGCATCATGGTCGGCAAGAAAGCCTCAGCCGATGGTTCGGTGATGACGAGCCACACGTGCGACGGAAACTACCGTACGTGGATGGAGATCGTCCCGGCTGCCCGGTATGACCGCGACACGACAGCCCAAATCTACAACGGACGCATGCACACCGAATACCCTGCCGACCGCACGAATGTGGAGTTGAAGGGGACAATTCCGGAAGCCCGTTCGACGTATCAGTTCCTGAACACCTCCTACCCTTGCCTCAACGAGAAGCAGTTAGGGATAGGCGAAACGACTATCTCCGGACGTAAGGAGATGCAGAACGAAAAAGGCATGTTCATGATCGAAGAGTTGGAAAAGATAGCTTTGCAACGTTGCACGACGGCACGTGAAGCGATCCGGTTAATCGGCCAATTGGTTGCCGAGTATGGATACGGGGATTCCGGAGAATGCCTGACGATTGCCGACCCCAACGAGGTGTGGCATTTCGAAGTGTTCGGCGAAGGGCCGGATAAGATCGGGGGCGTATGGGCGGCAGTCCGCATCCCGGACGACCATGTGGGGGTATCGGCCAATATCTCGCGTATCTCGACGCTCGACCTGAAAGACAAGGACAACTATATGGCTTCCGATAATGTATTCTCGGTGGCTAAAAAGATGGGATTCTGGGACGCAAGGAGCCGTTTAAGTTCTGGAAGGCCTATAGCGGAAGCAACTATTTCGGAGAACTGAAATCGTTCAGTGTCCGCGAGTATTTCATCCTGAATGCGCTTGCTCCTTCGCTCAACCTGTCGTACGACTCGGAAGAGCTTCCGATCAGCGTAAAGCCTGACAAACCGGTTGCCGTTTCGGATGTGATGGCCTTGCTCCGGCAGACATATGAAGGAACGGACTGGGATATGACGAAAAACCTGAAAGTGGCTGTCAGAAACCGGGAAACAAAAGAAATGGATACGATTGTCAGTCCGGCTGCCAATCCCTGGATGGGAACGGATATGCTGAATATGCTGAACAGTGTGAAGGAAGGAACGGTGACACGCAATCGCCTGGTGGCTGTCCCGCAATGTTCTTACTCGCATGTGATACAGCTTCGTAGTTGGCTGCCGGATGCAGTGGGCGGCGTCGCCTGGCTGTCGTTCGACAATCCGGGACAGAGTCCGCGTATTCCGATCTTTGCCGGGACAACGCAGCTTCCTGTTTCTTTCGGTATATGCGGACAACACCGCCACAGGGAAGATGCCATCGTATGGAAATACCGGACGGCTAACAAGTTGGCAACAGTCCGTTGGGGATTAACGAAAGACAAAATCAACGGAGCAGTCGCTCATTTCGAGGAGAAAGGGCTGTCCGAACTGCCTTTCGTGGAAAGCCGCTACAAAGAGTTACAGGGCACGAAAGGGGAAGAGGCTGCACGCGCATTCCTGACCGGCTACACGGCGGACTTCGCAGGGGCTACGATCCTTCGCTGGCAGGAGATGGCGGACGAGTTCTGGGGGATGTTTGCGAGAGGATTTTGAGAATTGAGAATTGAAAATTGAAAATTAAATTATATATCATGAAAAGACTTATTTTATCTTGTGTACTGGCGCTTTCTGCTTCGGCGATGTTTGGCCAGGGGTATCAGTTTACAGAGGTGGTGAAGGTTCCCGCTACTCCGGTAAAGAACCAGGCAGCAACAGGCACCTGTTGGTGTTTTGCCACTACTTCGTTTATGGAATCGGAGCTGCTCCGTATGGGTAAGGGGACGTACGATCTTTCGGAGATGTTCATTGTCCGCCAGAAATATATGAACCAGTTGCAGGACAACTACCTGCGTCGCGGGGAAGGGAACATCGGACAAGGCAGCCTCTCGCATACCTTTATGAATGCATACCGCCAGGTTGGGATCGTTCCGGAAGAGGTTTACACGGGTATCAACTACGATTCGGACCGGCATAACCACGGCGAAATGGTTCGTTTCATGCATGCTCTCGCCGACGTGGCTGTCAAGGCGAAACAACGCAGCCCGGAATATGACAAGCTGATCGAAAACCTGTTCGACACCTATTTAGGCAAGCTGCCGGAAAAGTTCACCTACAAGGGAAAGGAATATACGCCGAAGTCGTTTGCCGAATCATTAGGCTGAATATGGACGATTATATCGAACTGACAAGTTTCACGCACCATCCGTACTATGTGAAGTTCGACGTGGAAGTGCCCGACAATTGGGAACATTCCCTGATGTACAACCTGCCGCTCGACGAGATGATGGAAACGGTGGACTATGCCCTGAACAACGGCTATACGGTCTGCTGGGACGGTGACGTAAGCGAGAAGGGTTTCTCTTTCACGAACGGTGTCGCCATTAATCCGGAAGTGAAGAAAGTGGAAGATTTATCCGGTACGGACCGCGCCCGTTTCGAGAAATTAGGCGAGAAGGAACGCCTGGAAGAGGTCTTCAAGTTCGAACATCCTTATCCGGAAATCAACGTGACTCCGGAAGTACGCCAGGCAGGCTTCGAATCGTTCGTGACAACCGACGACCACCTAATGCATGTGACCGGTATCACCAAGGACCAGAACGGCACAAAATACTACATCACCAAGAACTCATGGGGCACCGACCGCAACAAGTTCGGCGGCTACCTCAATATGTCCGAAAGCTTCGTCCGCGCTAAAACCATCTATGTGATGGTTCATAAGGATGCAATACCAAAGGCTACTAAGGCTAAGTTGGGGATTAAGTAGCAACATTGCTGCAATCATGCACGCTGACACAATCTGTAATCATCCGCTCTATTAATGTCATCAGCGTGCCATGATATTACTTTTGAAACTTTTCAAAACACAATCTTCATCTCACCATAACAAGGCACAGCCTCCTGCGTCTTACAATAATTTCCCCAGGCTATTTCCGGGTAATCCCAGCGATTATTAATGTAAAACATCAACTGTCCGTCACCCCTTTTAGAGGCGCGGCAAGCCAGCGAAGCATCCGGTGAGCAAACCGTAAGCCCAACCTTTTCGCCCGTAGAGGAAAGTGTATAGCGATAGATATTTTCTTTCATGCCCTTTGCCATTTGGGTTAATGGGCGGTCACAGTTGGCACCCGCATCTGCCCAATAATAGTAGTTATGCGTATCAGACGACCAGGGTTGACCGGGATTCTCGCCATATTGTACTGACTTCGGATTATAAAGAGATGTTTTCCCCGTATTACCGGCAAAAGCATCTTCAGGATAATAGCTCCACATACCTTCACGCTGCCATTGCAGATAATCCAGGCATTCGGGCAGATAGAAAGACAAACCGGTTTCACGAAGATAGCCATTCGGCTGTCCCACTACCGTATAACTGACATTCATCTCACCATGAGGGGATATCCGGATCAGAATATCCGTTAACACGTCCTTATACGAACCAGCGAGAGCGACTTCCACAGTTCCCTCTTTTCTGGTATAAGTAAAGCTCTGTTTCTTCCAGTCGTTATCCGAAGTCAGAAACTTTCGGGCGCTTTTGCGAACTTCCGCTCCGGTCAGGTGGTTCAGGTTGATATCGAGATGCAGGAACGGGCCTTTCTCGATAAAAACCTGCCCTTTGGATGTAGCGTTACAGATCAGACCGGTTTCTTTGGAGAACGGAATCTCGAAGTCCATACCTTTTACACAAATCTGTCCGGGTGTCTCTTCTACCTGCAATTGGGCGGATACGGGAGACATCTGCTGCGAGACATCCCCATACGAATCACCGCCTAACGATACCTGCTCGGCATCCAGCAATTCACCGGTTGCCGTATAGAAACGAACCAGCAAGGGCTCTCCCTTTTCCCAAGCCTCGGCAGGGATTACCAAGAGTCCCTTTTGATGAGGAGCGACGGAAGGAGCGGCAAGCTCTTTTTCTAAACCTTTATAGGTATAACGTATCCGTATCTCGTTCAGATCGGTATGATCAAAACGGTTATAAACAGGAAGGAATAAACGCTGGCCGGAGGTAAAAGAGGGGATTTCGGTCACCATCAGGCGAACCGGGGAATAGGCTTTCTTGGTGGCCCAGAACTCCGGTTTCTCACGGCGCCAGATATCCACAATTCCCCATTCGCCATAGCCGACACATTTCCCCTGATAATCCTCCGGCTTGGCGGTATGGGCAAACTCTTTCCAGAATGCAGTACCGACTTTCGGTTCAGGAAGCATAAAAGTTTCATCCACATATCCCCAAATGGCACCTCCCAGACCACCGGGAGCTTCAAACAAGCCACTCCACATCTTCTCGAGAGAATGCCCCCAGAACTCACGGATATTCGGATCTTCCTGTAAGGTCTCATACGTGTAACAGGCCGGATGCGCCCACTCATCGAACAGGGCAGGTATCCCTTCTCCCTGAAAGCCTTGAGTCGTGCGGTTCCACTGATTCAGGTTACCGTTTACATCCTGATAGTGCATACTCAGAATATCGTAGACCGGCTTTTTCTCTCCTACCGATCCGGGATAACTGAAAATGACAGGACGAGTCTTATCCGTCGCCTTCACCCAGTCCCAGGACTGCTGGAAATTGGCACCATAGACGCTTTCATTTCCGATAGACCAAAAGAGAATGGAGGGATGGGAACGGAATGATTTCACCATCTCACGACATTGCGACAGGTAACGGGGAGCAAACTCTACACTATCCTGCGTCCTACCCGGCGCATAATTTTTCTGACGGTAAGTGTCGACAAAACATACGGCGGTTTCACTCTCTACATAGATGCCATAGCGATCGCAATATTCCAGAAAACGCTCCGTAGGAGGATAATGCGAGGTACGAACAAAATTCATATTAGAACGCTTAAACAAGATCACATCGAGACTATCCAGCTCTGCTGTAGTCGTACGCCCTAACGTCGGATGGATATCATGGCGGCAAGCGCCCCTCAATTTGACAGGCATACCGTTCACCAGCATACGGTCTTTCTCGATCTTCACGTCACGGAAACCGATACGGCGTTCAAAGCTGCCAATCTCTTTCCCGTCTTTTCGCAAGCTGACAGCCAGTTTATAGAGGCTCGGATGTTCGGCATCCCATTTCAAAGGACGCTCCACTGTTAGTTCGTTTATATTCTCACCCTTTTTTAAGGGAAATAAGGATCGGGATAACGGATATGTTTTCCCGTCAGGAGCGGTCAGTGTATAAGAGACTTCCACTCCATCCGGCTCGAGAGCGACATAGCCGACCTTCAAGACAGCATCCTGAAAGGCCGTATCGAGATGCGTTTCCGCATAGAAGTCGTACAGGCAGGTTTCAGGCAAAGCGAACAAGGTCACATCGCGCAAGATTCCTCCGATCGATGGTGTGCATAACCGGATGCATACGAAATATCGTCTATCCGATCCGTTACCTCCAGGCGTATCTCATTCTTTTTTCCAGGACGGACAAAAGTTGTTATATCCGTTTCCCAGCGGGTAAAGCCTCCATGATGTTCACGGACAAAAGTACCGTTCACGAAAAGACGGGCGTGGCTGTAGACACCGTCGAAACGCAGGATCGTATGTTTACCGGCATAATCAGCCGGAACGATGAACGACTTCCGGTATATAAACGGCTTGTCATGTTCAATGGCATATCCCTGCATGGCCGGTTCTCCCGGTACCTGTATAGGGGTCCATTTGCTATCCGGGGAATAACGGAACTGCCAGGTTCCGCTTAACAGGATAGCGGGGGTTTTGACTCCGGCCAATTCTTGCAGGACGGGATAGGACGCCTCATCCGGAAGCCTTTCAGCCTTAGCAAAAGTCGTTGGAACGGAAAGCAGAAAGCTGCAACCGATAGCGAATAATGTTGTCTTTATGTGTTTCATTTGTCTTGTTTAATTACCTCCAAAAATAATAAAGCCTTTTTGTTTGTTTTTCTGTTTACAAAGATAAAGTCCATGGAAAGGAACAAACGACCAGGAAGAACCCTGTTATTTATGCAACAAGGAACACAAAAGAGGAATAAGTAGACAAAACGGCTCTGGCTATTTTGTCACTTCACGCGGAGAAATCCCCATTTGCCGCTTAAAGATACGGGAAAAGTATTGAGGAGACTGGAAACCACAGGCAAAGCAAACCTCTTTAACAGACATCTCCGTATTCCGCAACAACTCTATGGCCTTGTTAATCCGTATTTGATTTAGATAGTCCAAAGGAGAAAGATTAAGATACCGGGAAAATAGCTTACGCAGATAACGCTCCCCTATCCCTGTCCGGGAAGCCACATCACTGATCGTGATATCGGACTGATAATTCTGGCGGATATATAAAATAGCCCTTTTTAACGAATCATTTGCACAAATCGGAAGATAAGCTTCATCCAGATAACGGTAAATCAGAATCAGCAATTCGGCATAATACATGACTACCAGATATTGATAATACTTACTCTTCTGATTCATTTCGTTCACGATGCACTGTACGGCACGCATGATACGGACATTATTGACGATCTTAATCAACCGGTTCTCCTCTGAAAAGATCATGACCGGCGTCAATTCATTTGCCGGTTCCTGCTCATGAGAATTGAAGCGAGAAAAAACTTCAGGCAGAAATTCAAGCTGCATCAGAGTCGTTTCCTCCGAACCCGCTTCAAACGTATGCTCGACATTGGAACAGATCACCATCATCTCATTCTCACTAAAACTGATACTCTCATTTTCCAAGTGCAGGATACAATTCCCCTTCTTCACATAGTTGATCTCGATACGCAAGTGCTTGTGCGGGCCAAACGTATCAAACGGCCGGAAAGAAACAAAACGGAACACATCTGCCAGACGTTTATGCTTCAGGTTTTCAGTTATACCTTCCAGTATTTCCCATAATGATTGTTCAGACGGTTGTTTCATATAACGCTGCATTTATTGATTGAACAAAGTTAACAAAAAATTAAAACAAGCACCGGTTCCGAAAAAGTATCCAACCCCTATCAACCGGTCGGATTAATTCCGTTTTATATCATTCTTTCCATCATTATATTCCTAAATATATACATATTTAAGCAATTAAAAAAGACTGTTTTTCAGTTATTACACCTATCGTACATTATTATAATATAATCCTTTTATTTGCTACACATCCGAACAAAACGTATATATAACACTAATATACAGAGATATGTAAAAACACACCTATTTACACACATCCAGAATATAATCCATTCTAATAATAAATTAATCCATTCCACCCAAATCAATAATAGCATTACTTTGCACAAAATTCAAGATGACACAAGAAGTACTATTCCAGATATATAACGAATCTATTCAAATGAAATATCGCAACAAACAAAATAAGATATATCTAATTTCTTTATTAATTAAACACATGAAGTATGTTGAAAAACTTTAAGCCGATCAGTCTAATCTTGTTAGCCGGCGCATTAAGCTATCCTGCTGTCAGCCACGCAGAGATGATGCCCAAACAACAGAATGTTGGTTTTTCCCAACAAAGTGGAAAACTCACCGGAGTGGTAGAAGATAGCTTCGGCCCGGTGGCCGGAGCGAGCGTTGTGGTGAAAGGCACCACAAATGGCATTATGACCGATATGAACGGACAGTTCATCTTGGAAGGAGTAAAAAACGGGGATATCATACAGATATCGTACATTGGCTATGTCACCAAAGAAATCAAATTCACAGGACAGGCAAGCCTGAAAATTTCTCTGGAAGAAGACACACAAAAACTGGATGAAGTCGTTGTTGTCGGCTTCGGTACACAAAAGAAAGTTAACCTGACAGGCTCAGTCGGCACGGTCAGTGCGGAAGCATTGGAATCCCGTCCCGTCCAAAACGCAGTCCAAGCATTGCAGGGCATGGTTCCGGGCTTACAAATCTCAACCACAAGCGGTACGCTGGATAAAAAGATGGACATGAACATCCGAGGTACCGGTACCATTGGTGAAGGATCAGAAGGCGGGCCGCTGGTATTGATCGACGGTATGGAGGCCGATATCAACTCCATCAATCCGCAGGATATAGAAAATATTTCTGTTTTGAAAGATGCGGCAGCCTCCTCTATTTACGGTTCACGTGCACCGTTCGGTGTTATCCTGGTAACAACCAAAAGCGGAAAAACCGGTAAAACGACCGTCAACTACAACAATAATTTCCGGTGGGGAAGCCCGGTTAAGATGCCGAAGCAAATGGACTCTTACACCTTTGCCACATTCTACAACGATGCTTGCTTCAATAAAGGCGACGGGGCCTATTTCAAGCCGGAGCATTTGCAACGTATCAAAGATTATCGAGACGGTAAAATATCTACGGTCAGCCTCGCAAACGGGGATTACTGGTATGACGGCTACACCGCCGGTAACGCCAATACAGACTGGTACGATACGATTTACCGCGACCACACTTTCTCGCAGGAGCATAATCTGAGCCTGAACGGCGGTTCGGAAAAAATCAACTACTATCTCTCCATGAACTATCTGGATCAAAATGGTTTGATGGAGTTCAATCAGGATACTTACAACCGTTATACGACAACAGCCAAAATCAATGTCATATTGACCGATTGGGCAAAACTCAATTACAGCAACCGTTTCACCCGCGAAGATTTCGGACGCCCTTCGGCTTTGACAAGCGACTTGTTCAGGGATCTTGCGAGACAGGGATGGCCGACATTGCCGGTATATGACGATAACGGCTATATGTACTCTTCCCCCTCTCCCGCCCTGGGATTGAGAGACGGAGGACGCGACAAAACCCAGACCGACAACGTCTACCAGCAGGCCTCATTGATTCTGGAACCGGTCAAAAACTGGATTACCCACGTCGATTTCAATTACAGGATCATGTCGGCCAACCGCCATTGGGACAAACAATACCTGTATAACCACGATGTCCACGGAAACCCGTATATATACGATTCAAGCTCCAATGTGCATGAAGACCAACTCAAAGAGAACTACATGAACATCAACGCTTACACGGAATACTCCCATAGCCTCGAATCCGGACATAATTTCAAAGGGATGGTCGGTTTCCAGGCAGAACAGTTAAAGAAGACCGAATTCGGATTGCAACGTAACGGCATCATCGTCCCGGGACAACCGGAAGTCGATATTACAACCGGACAGGACTATTACGGAAATACGATTACCCCGAGTACGAACGGTGCACGCTACGCCTGGTCTACAGCCGGTTTCTTCGGCCGTATCAACTATGACTACCAGGGTAAATATCTGGCAGAAGTCAACCTGCGTTACGACGGTACATCCCGTTTCCGTAAAGAACAGCGCTGGAATTGGTTCCCCTCCTTCTCTGTGGGATGGAACATTGCACGCGAAAGCTTCTGGGAACCCGTAGCCGATTATGTAGGCACACTAAAAATACGCGGTTCTTATGGTGAATTAGGAAACCAGAACACCAAAGAATGGTATCCGACTTACCGGGTACTGACGGTAAAAGCAAGTAACGGCGAATGGTTGCAAAACGGAATGAAGCCCAATACGGCAGAGGTCCCGGGCCTTATCAGCTCCTCTTTAGGTTGGGAACGCGTACGCAACTGGAATATCGGTTTCGACTTCGGAGCCTTCAACAACCGTTTGACCGGTTCATTCGATTATTATAACCGCATGACGCTCGACATGGTAGGCCCGGCACCCGAATTGCCTTACATCCTCGGCCTGGAAGTCCCCAAGACGAACAATACCGACTTGAAGACATACGGCTTCGATCTGGATATCAGCTGGAACGACCGCTTGCAGAACGGCCTGGGATATGGAATCAAATTTATCCTTTCCGATGCCCGTACCAAAATCACCCGCTATCCGAACCCGACCAATACGCTGGACAAATACCAGACCGGCCAGATGATGGGCGATATCTACGGATACGAAACGATCGGCATTGCCAAATCGAAAGAAGAGATAGACCAACACTTGGCCTCACTCCCGAACGGCGGACAAAATGCGCTGGGAACCAATTGGGATGCCGGTGACATCATGTACAAGGATCTGAACGGAGACGGTAAAATCGATAACGGCGGTAACAAGTACGACGACATGGGCGATATGAAAAAGATCGGTAACAACACGCCCCGCTACCTGTTCGGCCTGGATCTGAGCGCTGATTACAAAGCTTCGATTTCCGCGCCTTCTTCCAGGGAGTGATGAAACGTGATTACTGGCAGGGCAGTTCTTATTTCTGGGGTGTAACCAGCCTTTGGCACTCGACCGGTTTTGTAGAACATACAGACTATTTCCGCGCGGAAGCGTCAAACGACCTGTCGGCCAATTTAGACGCTTATTATCCCCGTCCCGTATTCGACTCCAGCAAAAACAGACAGAAACAGACAGCTTATCTGCAAAATGCCGCTTATATTCGTTTGAAGAACGTCCAGTTAGGCTATACATTGCCAGCAAACCTGACGCATAAGTTCTATGTTTCGAAACTGCGGGTATTTGTTTCCGGAGAAAACTTGTGGACCGGGACATCACTGGCTAAAATGTTCGACCCTGAGACTATCGGAGGAGGTGATGACACCGACAAAAACGGTAATGCTTATCCATTATCCAAAACGATATCTTTCGGTATAAGTGTAACTTTATAACAAAAACAAACAGAATCATGAAACAGATCAATATATTCAAATATGTAGCCGGAGCCGCACTGATCACGGTTTTCAGTTCCTGCAACGACTTTCTGGACAAGGAACCCCAAGCTACGATTTCACCGGACAAGTACCTGGTAGAAGAATCGCAACTGGCATCTTATGCAAACGGATTGTATAAAGACATACTGCCCGGGCATGGTTACGGCTACGGTATTTTCGGCGAAGACAAAGACACCGATAACCAGGCAAGCTTCGATTATAACGACCGGTACATTCCCGGACAATGGAAGACCAAACAGTCGCAAAAAATGGACGACGACTCTTACCGTTTCAAGTTCATCTATAGCTGCAATTATTTCCTCGAAAACGTATTGCCGCACTACAACGGGAAAACACTTTCGGGAGACGATACGAAAATCCGCCAATACATAGGGGAAATATACTTCCTCCGTGCACACGAATATTTCAAGCGTTACCAGATGTTCGGCGATTTCCCGATCGTACGCAACACGGTACCCGACCAGATGGAACCGCTGGCAGATGCCAGCAAACGCTCACCCCGTAATGAAGTGGCACGATTCATCATTTCCGACCTCGACTCGGCAATCATGCTGATGGGATCGGGCAAAGGCACCGACAAAACACGCATCAACAAGGAAACCGCTCTGTTGCTTAAATCGCGTGTCGCCCTGTTCGAAGGTACCTGGTTGAAATATTTCAAGAACACAGCGTTTGTCCCTAACGGACCGGAATGGCCGGGAAAAAGCAAAGAGTACAATGCGGGGTATCAATTCCCGACAGGAGATATCGACAAAGAAATCAACTATTTCCTGACTCAATCGATGGAAGCGGCCAAAGCAGTGGGAGACGCAATCACATTGGTTGAAAACACAGGCTTGGTACAGCAATCTGCAGCAGAAGCCGCCAACCCTTATATGGATATGTTTTCAGCAGAAAATATGTCCGAATACAGCGAAGTATTGTTGTGGCGTCCGTACAGCAAAGCTCTTGGGGTTACGCACAACGTAGTGACAGCAGGACAGCACGGCAACTACGGGATCGGCCTTACGCGTGGTATGGTAGAAGGTTTCCTGATGGCCAACGGCCTGCCGATCTATTCGGCTAATAGCGGTTACCAGGGAGACGAAACAATCGCCGACGTACGTAAAGACCGTGATTCGCGCCTCTCGATCTTCCTCAAAGAACCGGGACAAAAGAATATCCTGTTTGAAGCAGCGGGAGGAGACATGGCCGTGCCTGTCGAACCCTATCCGGTCATCCTGAACAGTAACCCTGAAAAAGGATACTCCACCGGTTACGCTTTACGTAAAGGCGGTAGCTATGACCGGAAGCAATGCGATAATACGCTTAACTATACGGGAGCTGTGGCATTCCGTGGCACGGAAGCCTTACTCAACTACATAGAAGCTTGCTACGAAAGAGACGGAGCATTGGACGGAACAGCCCAGAACTATTGGAGACAGATCCGCGAACGTTCCCATATCGATCCGGATTATAACAAGACAATCGCCGCAACAGACATGAGCAAAGAAGCGCTGAACGACTGGGGAGCATACTCCGCCGGACAACTGGTGAACCCGACCTTGTACAACATCCGCCGCGAACGCCGCTGCGAACTGATGGCGGAAGCATTGCGTTATATGGACCTGCGCCGTTGGAGAGCCATGGACCAGATGATCAATACTCCTTACCACATTGAAGGATTCAAAATCTGGGGCGAAATGCAAAACTGGTATAAAAACGAAGATGGCACGTCGCAACTGGTTTATGGTATGGACAATCAGAAATCAAACGTTTCGGAACCGACACGCAGCAAATACCTGCGCCCATACGAGAAAGTCAACAATAATATTGCAAAAGACGGATATAGATGGTCAATGGCACACTACCTGACTCCGTATAATATCCAGCATTTCGATATTACATCGAGCACCGGAAATATAGAAGATTCTCCCATTTACCAGAATCCATACTGGCCGACAGAAGCCAATATGCCGGCTATCCGGTAAGTTTCCGATATAAAAAAGAATTTTTACAACAAGAAACGCCGTTTCCTGGTACGAAAAACAAAATTTGCGGCCAGCGGAGGCGTTTCTTGCTGTAAATTTTGTTTTTTGAAGCCAGAAACAGCGTTTCCGGGTGTAAAAAAATCATTTTGTATCAAGCGGAGCCTCTTCTTGAACAAAAAATCACCGTTCGCAACAAGAAACAACGTTTCCTGAAACAAAAAAAATCATTTTGACACTTTCCACAAACGAAAACAATAAAAAGATTCTCCATCATAATCCATATTTAGTCTATCTTTATTACAAGACAAATACCTTTATTTGCACACGATAATTCTAATCTCTAATTTATGCGACGAATAAATATCTACATCTTGTTGACAGGCCTCCTTACCTGCCTGTTTTCATGTTCAAACAATCCTTCCCACATCTCCCTGGCCGGGGAATGGGAGTTTGCCTTAGACAGCACCGACACCGGAATAAACGAAGGTTGGTACTCGCAAACCCTCCCCAGCACTATCCAGCTCCCCGGTACGACAGACGATGCCGGATACGGGACACCCAACAAACTAAAGCCTGCCCTCCAGAAGCCGCAGGTCCTGCATCTCACCCGCAAGAACAGCTACGTCGGGCCCGCCTGGTACAGCAAAGAGGTCGACATACCTTCCGGTTGGAACGGAAAAAACGTCGAGCTCAAGCTGGAACGGGTGATCTGGCAGACATCCGTCTGGGTGGACGGAAAGCGAGTCGAAGGTATGCAGGAAAGCCTGGTCGCCCCTCATCTGTACGACCTCACAGAATATCTGACTCCCGGAAAACACAAAATAACGGTCCGCGTCGATAACCGGAAACGATATGATATTACGGCAGGCGACATGGCACATGCCTATACGAACGAGACACAGATCATGTGGAACGGGATCATCGGGGAAATATCCCTGACAGCCAAAGATGCCATATCGATCCGCAACCTGCAGGCATATCCCGACTACAAAAACAAGCAAGTAAGGATAAAATGCCAAATAAACAACGCGGGAGCCGCAACCACCGGTGCACTGACAACCGACATAAAAACGGCAACGGGGCCTGCAACGCAAATACAGCAACACGTAACGCTCCAGCCCGGAGAAAACCTTATCGACCAGGTATGCCCAATCAAAGACGATATCCAGGTATGGAACGAACTTTCGCCCACCCTTTATACGCTCCGGGCCTCCCTTGAAACAGATCCCTGCAAAGATTCCCGGGAAATCAAATTCGGCTTCCGGGATTTGGAGAAGAACGGACCGGCACTGCTGTTGAACGACCGGAAGATATTCCTTCGCGGGACGTTGGAATGCTGTATCTTCCCGCTTACCGGCTATCCCCCGATGGAACACGAAGGATGGGAAAAGGTGTTCAAGACTGCACGCGAATGGGGACTGAATCATCTCCGTTTCCATTCCTGGTGCCCGCCAAAAGCGGCGTTCGAAGTGGCGGACTCGCTCGGTTTCTATCTTCAGGTGGAACTTCCGCTCTGGTCGACCAATTTAAAGAAGGATGAGCGTGCCCCCTATTTATATGCCGAGGCGGATCGCATACTGGAAGAATACGGCAACCATCCCTCCTTCTGCCTGTTCAGCTTGGGGAACGAACTTCAATATGACTTCGAGTTCTTAGGCGCACTCCTGAATCATGTCAAAGAGAAAGACCCGCGTCATCTTTATACCACCACCTCCTTCACATTCGAAAGAGGACACGGCGACTGGCCGGAAGCCGATGACGACTTTTTCATCACGCAATGGACCCGGAAAGGATGGGTGCGCGGGCAAGGCGTGTTCAATACGGAATCCCCCCGGTTCGACAAAGACTATTCCGCCTCTGTCGAAGGGATGGATGTTCCCCTGATCACACACGAAATTGGCCAATATGCCGTCTATCCCGACCTGAAAGAGATCGAAAAATATACCGGCGTACTGGACCCGCTAAACTTTAAAGGCGTAAAAGAAGACCTCGAGAAGAAAGGACTGGCCGGCAAAGCAGACGACTACCTGATGGCAACAGGCCGGCTGGCAGCCCTGCTGTATAAGGAAGAGATCGAAAGAGCCATGAAGACTCCGGGAATCAGCGGTTTCCAACTGCTCGACTTGCACGACTTCCCCGGACAGGGAACGGCCCTTGTCGGACTGTTGAATGCCTTCTGGGAAAGCAAAGGCGTAACCGAGGCGGCTACATTCCGCCAGTCTTGCGCCCCCGTCACCCCCCTGGCCCGTTTCGCCAAAGCGGTCTATACATCCGCCGAAGAGTTCGAGGCAGGCATCGAAATGGTTAACTACAGCAATAGCGTTATCGAGGATGCCGTTATCGACTGGAAGCTGGCCGGACGGGACGGAAAGGCGATTGCCCAGGGAGAATTTCCGGCACGCCCGTTGCCTGTCGGAGAAAACAGCCCGGTCGGTAACATCCGTTGCCCGTTGAATACCGTCACAGAGGCAAAAGAGCTGACTCTGTCGGCTACATTACGAGGCAGTTCCTGCACAAACGAATGGAAGATATGGGTATATCCGACATCTTTGTCCGTCGACAAAGGGGACATTGTCGTCACAGACCGCCTCGCCACTGCCGAAAAAGCCCTGCAAGAAGGGAAGAAAGTATTATTCAACCCTCCTTACGAATCTTTGAAAGGATTGGAAGGGAAATTTGTCCCCGTCTTTTGGAGTCCTGTTCATTTCCCCAAACAGGCCGGAACAATGGGGCTGTTGCTCGACCCGGCCCACCCGGCATTCGCCCGTTTCCCGACTGACGGACACACAGACTGGCAATGGTGGAGGCTCACGACACAATCGAAAACGCTTTGCATCGACAGCCTGTACACGGAAGTCACCCCTCTTGTCGAATGCGTGGACAACTTTGCCAACAACCGTCGCCTGACCAACCTGTTCGAGACGAACTGCCTGAACGGCAAACTGATCGTATGCAGTATGGACCTGCTCCGCGAACAAGCCGAGAATCCGGAGAAGAAGCAATTGTTGTACAGCCTCGTGGAATATATGAAATCCGGTGCATTCAACCCGTCCCAACAGACCTCTCCCGCTACCATCCGGCAACTTCTAACCACCGGACAAACAGGTTCCCGGGAAAAACCGGAGTCCATTTATTAAGGACCTGCGATTTACAATAACTTATCGGGGATGTGTCAAAAACCGCTAAATGCTATAGGCAGGGGGTTGACGCATCCCTCTTTTGATTAATAATTCATAATACCGTGAATCCCCAAAAACACAGGAACTACAAGAATATCCATTCATTCCATTTTTTACAATAACCCCCTATTTTTCTATTTCACCTCAAAAAATGAACGATTTCAATTTGACTTTTCGCTATCGAAACAGCACATTTCGTGACAAACGGACCGGCGGCCTGCGCAGCCCGTTCAAAAAGGATGACATTTGTCAAAGCGGAGCAGAGACTTCCCGACATTCCGATAAAGCTTAACTCCCGGAGAATCGAATATTTGAAAGCATGAAGGGGAAGGGACAGGAATATGGCAAGGATTCGGAGGGTATTTTTCGGTAAACAGGCAGCTCTTTTCCATTACGACCGTCCTAATCGCCGTTACGACCGTCCTAATCTTCGCGAGGTGCCGAGTGCACTACCTATTAGCACGGTCGCGATGGCGATTAGGACGGTCGTCTTTTGGTAAAATTGCATATTTCACTAAAATAACCGGTCCGAAAGCGCTTTTTCGACCGGAAAACAATCGTCGGGGAGACACTTCTCGAAGCCTCTAAAGGAGGTTTTCAAGACGTTTTTTACAATAAGTAGGGTATATTTAGGGGTCAACTTATCTCAATAACCCATTTATGTATTTCACTCTCATTTTTTGTTGCTATCTTTGCCGCTAAATAATCCAATATCGGCAAATGAACAAGATTAGCATATATGTATTGACGTTCCTTCTGAGTCTGACCGGCGCGACTGCTTATGCGCAAAACAACAGGTCGCAAGTGGTTATTTCGAACGGACAAGACAACAATGTATTCTATCACACAATAGAAAGAGGACAAACCGTTTACGCGATCGCGACCATGTACGGAGTGACGACCGACGACATCTACCGGTTGAATCCGGGCAGCAAAGACGGTATCAAGGCTGGCGCCACCCTTAAAATCCCGCAACGGGACCTGGCAGGGGGCTCGTCGAAAAAACAGGACGGCAACTATATCTTCCATACGATCCAGCCGAAAGAGACACTGTATTCTTTGTCTATCCGCTACTCGGTACCGGCAACCGCCATCGTAAAAGCGAACCCTGGCTTGTCGACTTCCACGTTTACCATCGGCAAAACGATCCGTATCCCGGCCACACAGGTAGAAGATCTGCCGACAACGGAGGTAAAGACCGTCACCAAAGAGATTGAATACACAATACCGAAGAAAGAAACCATGTACCGGATCTGCCGGAAATTCAATATTTCAAGCTACGAGCTGATCAAGCGCAACCCCCAACTGAAAGAGGGCGTAAAAGCAGGCATGGTCATTAAAATACCGGTACAGACGAAAGAAAGCGTGACGACAAAACCGGCTACGGCCGTCCTTTCCGAACGGGATGCGAACGCCCTGCTTTCGGAACCGAAAAGCATCGAACGCGTCAATATGATCAAAGTAGCCCTGCTACTGCCGTTCATGACTTCCGAGACTAAGCCTTCGGCCGAGACGCAACGTTTCATCGAATATTACGAGGGCTTCCTGTTGGCAGTAGACAGCCTCCGCAATACGGGGTGCTCCGTCGACTTGTCCGTATTCGATACGGGCAACGGGACGAAGAAGCTCAAAGAGATACTTAAAGACGACGCTCTGCTGAACGCCAACCTTATCATCGGGGCTGTCCAGAACGACCAGATCAGCCCGGTTGCCGAGTTCGCACAGAAGAACAACATCAAGTATGTGATTCCGTTCACCTCGAAAAACGACGATGTCCTGTCGAATGCGCATATCTATCAGGTCAATACGCCTCACTCCTATCTCTACGCCAAGGCTGCACAAGCCGGTTGCGACCTCTTTGCAGCGGACAACGTGATCCTGCTGAACATGAACGACGGCAAAGACAAGACTGATTTTATCAAAACGTTCAAGACCGAAATGAAGCAACGGAACATCCCGTTCAAGGAGGTCAACTACAACGGCGAGACGCTGACAGCCGATATCGAGGCCCTGCTCGATGCGAACAAACGGAATGTGATCGTACCGACATCGGGCACGATGGATGCCTTGAACAAGATCAAGTCGCCCCTGCGCATGCTGGCGGAGACAAAACCGGAATTCGGGCTGACACTGTTCGGATATCCCGAGTGGCAGACTTATACGCGCGATTGCCTGGAAGATTTCTATGCGTTGAACACTTACATATACAGCAACTTCTATGCCGACAACCTGTCGAAAGAGGTTGCCGACTTCTATACCAAATATAAAAACTGGTACAGCAAGACGTTGATCAATATATTCCCGAAATACGGCATCTTAGGATTCGACACGGGCATGTTCTTCCTCGGAGCGATCAACAAATACGGTTCCAACTTCGAAGATAATCTGGATAAGATCAACTATCAGGGCGTACAGACGGGATTCGACTTCCACCGTGTAAACAACTGGGGAGGTTTCATCAATACGAACATCTTCATTGTTCATTACCAGAGTGATTTTAACGTAACCCGGAACGAAGTAAGATGATCAGAAAAGTTATTACTACAGCTCTCGTTTGCGTGCTTGCCTCAGGCGGCATCCATGCACAGGATAAGTTCAGACAGGAACTGTCGCTCGGCGCCTCTTTCGGCACGACCTTCTCCAAGGTGAGTTTCGCACAGACCAAAGTGCAGCAGGGCATGAAGATGGGCTACACGGGCGGGCTTACCATTCGCTGGATCACGGAGAAAAACCTTGGGTTGCAGGCGGAAGTGAATTTTGTCCAACAGGGTTGGGAAGAGAAGTTCGAGGAGCAACCGCAGTACAAATACAGCCGTACGATCAATTATATAGAGCTTCCGATCCTGACACATATCTACTTCGGCAGCAAGCGTTTCAGGGTATTCGTCAACCTGGGTCCGAAAGTGGGTTATGCTTTCGGCGAGAAGACGGACGAGAACCTGAACGGCGCCACGCCGAACACGGAAAACACGCAACACGGCATGCCGCTCGAAAAGAAATTCGACTGGGGATTATGCGGCGGACCGGGGTTCGAACTGCGTACGGGAATCGGTTCTTTCTTGCTTGAAGGCCGCTACTACTACGCTCTCGGGGATATCTTCAACAGCCGCAAGGAGGATTATTTCTCCAAATCGTCCTCACAGGTGATCTCTGCCAAGCTGACTTATATGATACCGATATTCAAATAAAAACGAGTTATAAATCCTGCCTGTACTGGGAAGGTGTCACACCGTACATCTGTTTGAACACGGTGCTGAAATAGCGTTGATGCGAGAAGCCGGCCTTCTCGGAGACTTCCTGTATGCTCAAGCCTTTGTCGGCAAGGAGCCGGACCGCTTCCTCCATCTTGAACTTATTGATATAATCGCCGATGCTGATATCTGCAAGCTGTTTCAACTTATTATAGAGCGAAGCGCGGCTCATCGCCATTTGTGTGGCAACAAACTGTACATCCAGATCCGGGTTCGTCAGGTTGCGGCTGATCAGGTCATTCAGTTTCTGCATGAACAGTTCGTCGGCCGGACTGAGGTTAATCAGAAAATGCAGTTTGTCTTCATACGTCTTACGTTCATGTTCCTGGATCGTCAAAGCCATTTTAAGCTCTTTTTTCTTCACTACTGACCATGCGGTCCACACCGAACCTCCCAGTATGACCAGAAGCAGCAGGGCGAAGAAACCGGTCGTCTTCCACCAAGGAGGCGTCACCGTAATCGAGAGCAGCTCGACGGGGGTACTCCAGTCGCCGTTTCGCTTGCTGCATGACACCCAGATATGATACTCGCCCACAGAGAGGGCATGGAAGGAAATGGCACGGCTGGAACGTTCGATCATCTCTTCCTGGTCGCCTCTCACATAATAACGGAACAGCTTCTTCCGCATCAGGTCGTTTTCCCTGACAATGATGTGGGCATTGAGGGAGGTATAGTTCCAGGGGATAGAGAGCCGGTTATTATTCCCTATCACGGCGGCACCGACCGATATGCCATCCAGTCCGACGTCGAGCAGGCTGATGGAGGGGTCCGCATCCTCGGGGAAGGGCACGTTGTCCCGGATATACACCAACCCGTTCACACCGGCCATATACAGATCGCCCGAAGTGGTCAGCAAAGGCGGCTTAAACAAATATTCATTGGCATAGACACCGTCGGATTCCCCGAAAACGACGGTTTTCTTCTCTCCCGGGATATAGGCGTATAGCCCGTTATGCGTCCCGATCCAGAGCCTTCCCTGTAAATCGAACCCTAACGAGCTGGTCCCGGCAAAACGGTTTTCCTCGATGGAAACAATCCGGCGTGTTGCGGGATCATACCGGAACAATCCGGTGGTTGTCCCGATCCAAAAACAACCTGCCTTATCGGGGCTAACAGTTCCCATCTGGCCGAGAGAATCAGGCGGATTAAAAAACGCACGTAGGGAATGGGTCTGGTGATCCAGTTCCAGCAATTGGAGCAAACTGCGCAGATAGGTGACAGAGTCGTTTCCGGAAACTTTCTGAAGGGATGAGCACACAAGGCCTTCCTCTTCGCACCTTATCGCTTTGAGACGCCCCGCCGGTTGGTCATACAAATAAACGCTATCGGAATACAAGAAAAAGCGGTCTTTATCCAGGCGGCTTAAATGGACGGACAAACCGGCACGGAAGATCCGGCGGGATCTTTCGGAATCCGCAACAGTATATTCACGCAAGCGGCCGGAAGATTTGTCGAAACGATACAGTCCCTGGCTGAAGACAGAAAGAAGGAGCTCTTTTTCTCCATAATCAATCACGGAGACCACCTTTCTGTCAAATGTCTCCGGATAATGGCGGAATACGCCGGTATGCGGATCAAAACGGTTAATACCGTCTCCGTCAGTTCCAAACCACAGAATATGGTCGCGGTCTTCATACATGCCGGTCACGGTCTTATAGCTCAGTCCGCCGGTCGAGTTTAGCGGCACGTCGCCATATGTATGCAGATAGGTTTCCTTCATGCCGATCAGTCCTCCCCGGATACTTCCGGCCCACATATTATTCTCCTGGTCGCTGTACAGGCAACCAAAAGAATTGACCGGCAAGGAATTGTCATCACCCGGCATATGCACGATCGACCGGATGCTATGTTTTTCCGTATTATAAATATAAATGCCGCCGCCATCCGTGGCAAACCACAGTTCGCCGTCTTTCTCCTTAATATCCAAAACGACATCGTTATTCAGCAGGTTTCCCGCATGCAGGTGGCAACGCTCCCTCCCTTCGCGCGTATAGCAATATACGCCATCCGCATATACCGACAGCCATATATCTTCCGAAGAGGCGAGGCAGACACTCGTTATCTCTTTTCCGGGCATAAAGGGGACCTGCTCCAGTTTGCCGCTTGCAGGGTAATACCACCACATCCCGTTACGGCGGCAGGCAAGCAGTATGATTTGCTTTTTCTCGTCATACATGCAGGCATGGGTAAAGGCCGAAGTCATCCGCCCGGGAATATCCACCGGCAAAACAGTGATCCGGTTACCGGCATAGGCATACCGGAAAGCCGTTCCTGCGCCGAAGAACAGCACTTCATCGTCAGTCACGACGGAACTGAACACATGCAAAGGCAAGCCGGCAAAAACGATGCGGATAAACTTGTCTTCACGGCGGTCATACCGGACCAACCCTTTATCCGTACCAATCCAGATATTGGAATGGCGGTCTTCCGTCAGAAAAAGAATATCATTACCGGGAATAGAGCAAGGATTATCTTTATCATAGAAATAAGACACGATCCGCTCCCGGTCGAAACGGTTCAGCCCGAAATTCGTCCCGATCCAGATCACTCCCTGATGGTCTGTCAAGACGCAATTGACCGTCGATTGCGAGAGACCGTCTTTCAAGGATATCTGTTTAAAATAATAGCTTGGAGAAACTGCTTGTGTAGAAAATATACATAAGATGAGACCTAATAATATGGCAAGCAGCTTTTTCATGTAGCAAATATAATAAAAAATATGATTTTTGAACAATCTTAGACGATATCAAACATAAAAATCAAGGTGTCCGAGTATCTTTGCATTGAAGACAAGCTAATAATGGGTAGCAGGCTCCTCCCAAAACAAGAACGCCGCCTTTCTCCCATAAAACCCGGAATCCTGTCCTGCAAAGGACTTGACGACAGGTATGCTAAGATTTATCAAAATGCTAATAGAGGTAAATATAGTCTTTAGGCTATCAGATTTAGGCCAAAAAAAGAGGATGTCTCAGTGATGAAACATCCTCTTCTTCTTATATAATATCAGATATTTATTATCTCAAACGATCCAGGGAACGAACCAGAGCTTCGTCCGCCCCGATATTGCGGATAGCTAAATAATCCAGAATCAGGCTGATCAGCGGGAAAGAGAGTGCAATCTTCAAGCTCAATGAGAAAATCTCCGTCTGGCCTTTCAGATTCCAACAAAAGAATGCAAACAGGCCATAAAAGCCCAACATCAAAATCGCATTAAATATGCAAAGACGTATCTGAAGGAGTCTTTTCTTAAACAGGAAGATTGTCAAAAGCGCCAGCAAAGAGATCACGACAACCAGCGCCAACAAGCCCCATGTCGGATACACGAGTTCCGGCTGGGCAGCCATCGTACTGATACCTGTCGCATCAAAAGTAAAAAACTGGTCGCCCGCTTGCAGGACAGCAAGGGGTAAAAACAAAATGGCAACCGTCAGTGCCACTATTATGAGTAAATATACGGTTTGTATTCGCTGTAGCATAATTTATATAAATTGAGAATTGAAAACTGAAAACTGAGAATTAAAAAGAGCAATTGCAAAAACCAAACCGGCTAAACCCCGTTTGTTATACACAATTGCTCCTTATACCTGAAAAAAGAAAACCAAAACATCTAATTGTCAATTCTCAATTTTCAATTTTCAATTATTAAAGGTTGTTCTTTTCTTTCGCCGGGTTCTTGTAATACACTTTCCCGTCTTCATACTCCTTAGCTGCGATCAGATTTGGTTTCGGGAGCTTTTCATAGTAACGTGAAATCTCAATCTGCTCTCTGTTTTCAAAAACTTCTTCGAGGTTATCATTATAAGATGCAAACTCCTGAAGTTTCTTTTCCAGATCCTGTTTCATTTCAACAGCAATCTGATTAGCACGTTTACCAATGATTGCAACGGTTTCATACACATTGCCCGTGTCTGCCGACAGCTTCATCATGTCGCGGGTAACTGTATTCGACGGAGCGTTAGTCTTTCTGTAATCCATACTTACTTTATTGATTAGTTGTTTCGTTAATACGTTTCTGTTATTCGTTTGCTGGCATAGTCGTAGAACTTCTGAACCTGTTTTACGTACTTGCCTTCGGGATATTCGTTCATGTAGTTGTAGTATTCATCCACAACTTCACGGTAACGGCCCTGCAACTTTTCTTCCACACTCACTATGGCCAATTCGTATTTGGAACGAATGGTATAGAACATAAACTCTTCCCTGTATTTTGAATAGGGATAGTTCTTAAGTGCGTTCTGCGCAGTGATCACACTTGAAAGATAGTTGTTTCCCATGTAGGTTCCCAGGTTGAAATACAACCGGACTGCCAATAATTCCTTGTATGCGAGTTTTTCCTGCAATTCGAACATAATGTTCTGGGCTTCCTTGGCCCGTTCGCTTTGCGGATAATACTCCAAATACAACTGCAACTGATTAATAGCTTCATACGTCTGTGTCTGGTCCAGACGAGGGTCCGGCGAATCCAGATACAATCCATATCCGGAATAATAGCGCGACAGCTCTGTGTACTCGCCTTTCGGATAAGTCGTATAATAGGTATTAAAGTACTGCGAAGCGGTCTGATAGTCCTTTTGGCCGTAATAGCTTTGTGCCAGCAAATACAACGATTCTTCGGCATTAGCTGTACCCTTGAATATGGGGACCAATTCATCCAGTAAAGTGGCAGACTTCGAATATTGTTTTGCATTGAAGTACTTCTTTGCATACGAATATTTCAGTTCGTAGTCTGTACTTTTCAGTATCTTATTATACTCCCCGCAGGAAGATAAGAATACTGTAATCATCATCAATAAAAATACAACCTTTTTCATTCACATACTTTTAGCGCGCAAAGTTAAAGTTTTCTGACAAATAAACGAAGCGCTTAACGTTAATATTTACAACTTGTATAAGTCACTGGCTGCAATCAGCTCCAGTTTATTGGCTTTTAGAATCTCTGCGCACTTCTCCACATTGTCCGGGCGAATGATCACATTGGCCGCTTCCCCTTGTGAAAAAGCATACATATATTCGATGAAAATACCGGCTGAAGTAATGATATCCATTGCTTTAGCCAATGCGCCCGGCTGGTTGGGGCAATGCAGGCAGACAACATCCGCTATGCTTACCGCATACAAACGTTCACGCAAAACCTTGATAGCCGTATCCGTATCCGACACGATCAAACGCAGAATGCCGAAATCCGAATTTTCGGCAACCGTGAAGGCTGACATGTTCACACCGGCTTCGCCTAATATCTTTGCCACTTCCGTAAAACGGCCTTTCTTATTCTCCAAAAAGATAGATAACTGTTTAATTAACATAGCATTTAATCTTTATAGGTTTATACTAATTTACGATTATCGACCACGTGTTTGGCTTTGCCCATGCTACGCTCGATACTGCGCGGCTCGACAATTTTTATATCGGGTTGCAAACCGATCACACTTTGCATGCGGTTCGCGATTTTCTTCTTCAAGGCGATCATCTTGTTCATCTCGTCCGAATAATATTCCTGGCGTACTTCCACCTGTATCTGGAATGTATCCGTATTGTTCACGCGGTCCACCACGATCAGGTAATGCGGTTCGAACTCCGGCATTTCAAGGATCACGGATTCGACCTGCGACGGGAATACGTTCACACCACGGATAATCAGCATATCATCGCTACGTCCGAGGATACGTCCCATACGCACTGCCGTACGGCCGCATTCGCACTTTTCATAGATCAGATGCGTCAGGTCACGCGTGCGATAGCGGATCATCGGCATACCTTCTTTTGTCAACGTCGTGAACACCAATTCCCCCTGCTTTCCCGGTTCAACAGGTTGCAGTGTGACCGGATCCACGATTTCCGGGAAGAAATGGTCTTCCCAAAGATGCGTACCGTTCTGGCATTCGCACTCACCTCCTACGCCCGGGCCACAGATTTCGGTCAAACCATAAATATCATAAGCCTTAATATTCAGTTTTTCTTCCAATTCCTTCCGCATATTTTCCGTCCAGGGTTCGGCTCCGAAAGCTCCGACGCGCAATTTAAATTCTTCCAACGGAATACCCGACGAATGGATCGTTTCAGCCAGATACAAGGCGTAAGAAGGCGTACAAGCCAATCCTTTCGCCCCGAAGTCGTGCATCAGTTGAATCTGTTTCTGTGTATTACCGCTACTCATCGGGATCACGGTTCCTCCGATATTTTCCACACCGGCATGCGCACCTAAACCTCCGGTAAACAAGCCGTAACCGTACGAAACCTGAACGGAATCATTCTTTGTCAGACCGTACGCGGTCAGACAACGTGCTACGGCCTCGGACCAGATAGACAAGTCTTTCCGGGTATATCCCACAACGATCGGTTTGCCGGTCGTGCCGGAAGAGGCGTGTAAACGTACGATCTCGGACATCGGCACGGCCATCAGTCCGAAAGGATAGTTGTCCCGCAAGTCCTGTTTAACAGTAAACGGAAGCTTCACTATATCATCTATAGAATGGATATCATCCGGAGTAATCCCCATTTCTTGCATTTTCTTACGATAAAAAGGGGAATTGTGGTATGCGTGTTCAACAACCCGCCGCAAGCGGATACTTTGTAGTTTCCGCATTTCTTCGCGGTCCATACACTCGATCGTTTCGTTCCAAATCATGGTATTAGTTTGTTATCTTTTAATTGTTAGTAGTCTAAATCAGTTGCAAAGTAATAACTTTTTTGGAAAGAAACCTCGTTTTGCCCTTCCTTTTATGCACATCTTATCCGTGGGACTGCCTTTTCAACGAAAAAGAGCCTGAATAACTCAGGCTCTTTTAATTTTATAAACATAGCTTACATCTTCTATGTTGACGACAGCAATCGATGCTACATCCGTCCTGCTTTTATTTTTACACAGGCAGACATACTTTTCTGACAAGCTTTTTCCCATTACATGAGAAATCAAACGCCCGGTTTGGCTATACACCCAAATTTCAACATCGACCCCTGTTTTCGCAGGAACAGTCAAATATGATTCGGGTGACATCAGTATCTGTCCCGATGACGAATAATGTGTATTCATAAAATTCTCATTTTTTTATATGCAATACAAATGAAACGTTTTTAGAACAAAATAGTGTGACAAAAAGTTTTTCACCTATGACAAATAGTCCCGAAATGCATAAAAAAACGATCAAACAGACCTGCCGGGACAATTTGTCACAACTTCGTGACAAAATGAGACAAGTAGTGGCCAAAAACACTTGCATCTCAACAGGAACCTCTATTTCTTTGCATATCGTTTGAAACCTCTAAGAATTTACAACATGAATAAAAAACAGATGATCCAGGCTATTGCTGACAAAACATTTTTGGAAACAGAGACCATTAAAAAAGTATTGGATGCATGCGAAATAATTTTAATGGAAAATATGCAGAAACAATACCAGCAATCACCGGATTTAAAAAAGTCAGTTTCATACAAAGGAAAGAAGGATGTGAAGATTATACAATTTCCCCGTCCAAGCAATATAAAGCACAATACGAATTAAGAAATAAACAATATGATATCTTTTTTGCATATATACACGGATATAAATGGCATGAAAGTAATAGGCGTCAGTCCCGGCGTGATACTTTTCACCGTCATCATTATCCTTATATTGATCGATATCATATTTTTATTGGTGATGAAATATAAATATACAATCGGATTTAAAAACAGAAAACTAGTTGAATATATCGATAAGGCAATAAAAAAGGAAGACACGGACCCTACTATATAATAATTTTGCCATATATTTGTAAGCAGTATAAAGTTCTATCATGAAGTATTTAAAGATTATAACCTGTATACTGTTTGGAATTATCCGGAGTTTCTCCGGTTTATCGGCACAAGAATCAATTCCTGACAGCCTTATCGATATCAAACTAGCTCGCTATACCGCAGAAACCGATCCCGACAAAGCATTGAGGATCGTCGAACTCGTCCGGCAACAGAAGAAAGCGCCGGAATACCAGATCGATTGGGTTATCACTCAGATTTATGGAAAAAAAGGACAGGACCGGATGGCCATCGAGATGGCTAAACGGACATTGGCAAACGACTCTGTCCGCAACAACCCGCAGTTCTACTTCAATATGTGTGTAAACATGATCGAAAGCATGATCTATTTGGAGGATTATGAACAGGCGATGCATTACGCAGAGGAGATGGTACAGCAGATCGAGAAAAAAGGAGCCAGTAGCAGCAATAAGCATCAGCCTTTTTGGGTTATGGCAAGAATATACAGGGCTACGGGTGACAAAGGGGAAGCCTATACCTTATTGAACAAGGCAATTGAACTGATTCAGCAAAGAATCGATTCGCTGCAAACGGAGAAGCAAGTTACAGCGATCAGTTTTCAGACGCAAGCCAAATATTACAGCGATCTTTCCCACTGGCAGGCTGAAGACGGCAATCTTGACGCCGCTATCCGGTCGGCATTGAATCAATATGAGACCATAACAAAGCTGGAACCCATAAAAGACGGGCCATATCCCTGGAAGATTCCTTTAAATGCGTTGAATAGAGAATATTGCATGGCATACGGTAATATTGCCTGCCTCTATGCGGAGTCCGGTGATACGGCCAACGGGCAGCAATGGTTTGACAAACTATTGGACAACCCGGCACACGATGCTTTTATTGCCCAGGGGTTAAAGATCAGGTATTACCAAATCAAAAAGAATTATCAGAAGGTGATCGAGCAGGCAACCCCTTATGCCAGCTTTCTAAAGGATGGCGACAGCATCAATTCGGTCCGGCTATCGGCTTTCCTGAACCTGGCAGAAGCCTATAAGCAATTAAAGCAACCGGAAAAGGCGCTTTTCTATACAGAAAAGGCGTTGGAGCAAACCGACAGCCTGAACCTGCGGAAGCAAAGAAGCAATGCGCTTGAAATGGCTACCATCTACGACACGCAGGAAAAAGAAAAAGAGATACAGAAACAGGATGCAAAACTTCATGCTCACCGGATACTTTCGGCTACAGCAGGAGGAACGATCTTGTTATTGGGAGTCATCCTCTGGCTGATCTGGCGGAACCTGAAAATGGCTCGCCGCAAAAACCGCCTTATGGTCACGCAGATAGACTCGCTTCTCTCCTACAAAGACGAATTAAATCTTGCAAAAGAAGAAATACGCAAGCTCACACAGCCCATCGAGACGGAATCCCCAAAAGAAGAAGCTGAAACTTCCGGAGATATCCCGGAAAACAATGTGCCGGTGACCTATACTACAGAAGATAAAGCAATGTTTGAAGAGCTGGATCGTATCCTGACAAAAGAACGTCTATTCCTGGACCCCGAATTGTCAAGGGATTCGCTTATCAAACGTACGCACATTAACAAGAACAGGATCGCATCTCTGATCCAGACGTTTACGGGAACGAACTTCAACGGTTATATCAACAATATGCGACTGGAATACTCCATCCTATTGCTTAAGGATTATACGAACTATACAATTCCGGCGGTAGCAGCCGACTCAGGCTTCAACAATGTCCGGACATTCTACCGTCTTTTCCGCGAAAGATACGGAATGACACCGACTGAATACCGCCAGATTGTATTGGATAATACGGAAACGAATGACTGACAAACAAATCATATTGGTAACCGGCGCATCCTCCGGTTTTGGTAAAATAACGGCTTCCCTATTGGCGCAACAAGGGCATATTGTGTACGGGACAAGCCGGAAAGAAACGACCGGCACACCCGAAGGAGTCCGGATGATCAAAATGGATGTTATCGACACTGCTTCCATACATGAAGCAATCGCACGGATCATTTCCGAACAAGGACGCATCGACGTGGTGGTCAACAATGCCGGAGTCGGGATAAGCGGCGCCATAGAACTGGCGACGGACGAAGAAATAGCCTGGCAGATGAATACGAACTTTACCGGAGTAACACGGGTTTGCAGTGCCGTATTGCCTTATATGCGCAAAGCGGGAAAAGGGAAAATCATCAACATCAGTTCCATTGGAGGCGTTATCGCTGTTCCTTTCCAGGGGTTTTATTCCGCCTCGAAATTCGCAGTCGAAGGATATAGCGAAGCATTAGCCGTAGAAGTCCATCCGTTCGGCATTCAGGTATGCCTCGTCGAACCGGGTGATTTCAATACCAATTTCACTGCCAACCGGAATATATCTTCGGCCACGCAGGAACATCCGGATTATAAAGAGACATTTGCCCGTTCGATGGGGATCATAGAGGATGCGGAAAACAACGGCTCCCATCCGGAAAAGTTGGGACAAGTCATTTGCAAGTTGGTAAAGGCCAAACGTCCGGCATTCCGGACAAAGGTCGGTCCGTTCGATCAGGTGTTATTTGCCAGAGTGAAAGGATTTTTACCGGATAAGCTGGTGCATGCCGTTATCCGGTTCTTTATAAGATCAAGTGAGAAAGCGACTGATCGCTATGGCTTTACTGGGCCATAGCGAACCATCTTATCTCCTATTCCGACTTCCTTTTCTACTTTATCCGTCCCTTTCAGTTTGTATAAATAGCCGCGAAACATTCCCGTACTGTTGAACGGCATGGCTATATTGCCATCCTTATCGACTGCGATCAGACCGCCGTTGCCTTCATTCGTATTCAGTTCGGTATTGATAATATAGCCGGCAGCCTTTTCCACCGGTTCCTGCAAATACTTATAACGGGCACAAACATTAAACGCGACTGCATGCCGGATAAAGTACTCGCCATGCCCAGTACAGGAAACGGCACAGCTATTGTTGTCCGCATACGTTCCGGCGCCGATCACCGGAGAATCGCCGATACGTCCCCATTTCTTCTTAAACATGCCGCCTGTACTGGTTCCGGCTGTCAGATTACCGTTCTTATCCAGGACGACGCAACCGACAGTGCCGTTCTTTTTGCTTTCCTGTTTCAGCTTTTCAATCCAGCCCAATGTCTTGGGAGTAGCAAAATACATATTGTCAACCAGTTCCAGCCCTTGCTCTTTAGCGAAAGCGTCAGCCCCGCTCCCGCTCAGCATCACATGGTCAGTCTTTGTCTTTACGGCGTAGGCTGCATTAATGGGGTGCTTGACTGTTTTCACACCGGCGACAGCACCGGCGGAAAGATCTTTGCCTTCCATAATGGATGCATCCAGTTCGAACGTCCCGTCAGCGGTACACGTCGCCCCTTTTCCTGCATTGAACAAGGGATTGCCTTCAAAATAGTTAATCACAGCCATCACCGCCTGCGGGCCTTCGCCACCGGAGGCTAAAATACGGTCGCCGATCATCAGGGCCGAATCCAAAGCGGCGTAATACTGAACAGACCTTTCAGGATCGTCCTGAAGGTCACCCATATTCCCGGCGCCTCCATGTACGACAATCACATATTCGCGCTCCTGTGCAAAAGCAGAGAGTGCGACACAGGAGCATACAAGACAAAATAAGATTAGTTTCTTTTTCATGGCAATTACAGATATTACTCGTACCAAACCGGTCCCGGCTGATTACCCATCTCAAACTCTAACGTGTCGCCGTTCATGATCTGTTCATGGGTGATGTAGCTCTTGTCGTACGGCTGGCCGTTCAGTTTAACAGATTGGATATAAATATTCTCGGGACTTACTGCCGGTGCCAGGATCGTAAAGGCTTTTCCGTTTGCCAGATGCATCTTCACTTCCGGGAACAACGGGGTTCCGATCTCATATTTGCCGCTTATCGGATCGACCGGATAGAAACCCATGGAGCTGAACACGAACCAGGCCGACATCTGCCCGCAATCTTCGTTACCGCAGATGCCGTCGGGAGCATTCCGATACAGATCGTGCAGTACTTCCGCCACATATTTCTGGGTCTTCCAGGGCTGTCCGACCTTATTGTATAAATAAATCACATGATGGCTCGGTTCGTTGCCGTGCGCATATTGCCCGATCATGCCGGTACTGAAGATCGGCAGGTCTTCGTTTGATTTAGGGACATAGGTGAACATGCTGTCCAACTTTTCCGCAAAGCGTTCCTTGCTTCCGACAAGGCCGATCAGGCCGTCCAGGTCTTGGGGGACAGACCAGAAATATTGCCAGCCGTTGCTTTCACAGATATCTTCCGTATAATCGTCGGGATTGAAGTTGGCAACAAAATTGCCTTTCTCGTCACGCGGCTGCATAAAGGAAGTTGCCGGATTATAGACATTCCGGTAGTTCTGGGCACGTTTATAGAACTCGTCGGCAATCTCCGTCTTACCCATCTTCTCGGCCATCATGGCGATGCAATAATCATCATAGGCGTATTCCAACGTCTTGGATAGGGACCAACTTTCCCATTTCTTCGGATCGCTGTAAGCCGGGACATATCCCAACTTCTTATACTCGCCGATTCCCCGGTAATCGTCCCGGTTAGCCGTCGCGATACAGGCTTCGAGCGCTTTTTCGGGATCAAAGTTTCCGATACCTTTCAGGTAAGCATCCACAATGACGGGAACGGCGTGATAACCGATCATCATATTAGTCTCCCAGCCATACAGGTTCCACAGCGGCAACGCGCCACCCTGTTCATAGAATTTCAGGAAACCTTTGACCATATCGTTTGCCCGTTCGGGTTCGGTGTAGGTGAAGAGCGGATGAGCGGCGCGATAAGTGTCCCACAGAGAGAAGGTCGAATAGTTCGTCCATCCGTCCGCCTTATGGATCTGCTGATCCGGGCCATAGTAGGAACCGTCTACGTCACTGTAGATTGTCGGGGCGATCATGGAATGATAGAGTGCGGTGTAGAACTTCACCATATCGTCCGTATTAGAACTCTTTACCTCTATTTTAGCCAGTTGCTTGTTCCATTCACCGGCCGCCTTTGCCTGATAGTAGTCGAAATCGTCTTTCAGGGCTTCTGCACGCAGGTTCTTACCTGCTCCTTCCATGCTGACGCCGGATATTCCTGTCGTAACGAGGATTTCCTCATCTTTCTCCGTATTAAAGTCGAAGCGGGCGATATAGGCTGTGCCGATCCAACCCCGGTCTTTCGTTGCAATGGAAGTTGTATCGATATGGCAGGCGGTGAAAGGTTTGGAGAAGCGAGTCTCGAAATAAACATGCTGAAGTGGAGACCAGCCTTGCGAGAAGCGATAGCCGCGAACCGTCATCGAGTCGACCACCTCGATACGCGAATCCAGCGTAAAGTCCCAGTTCATCGCCTTTTTCAGGTTCAGAAAGACGGAAGCCTCCGCTTTCGGGAATGTATAACGTTGGATGCCGCAACGCTCGGTAGCCGTCAGTTCGACATTGATATTATAGTCTTTCAGCAAAACACGGTAATAGCCGGCCGAAGCGGCTTCGTCATTATGGGAAAAGGTCGAATAGATTCCTAACGGTGCGGGAGCTTCTTTATACGGACGTGTCACCGGCATGAAAGAGATATCATACAAGTCGCCTGCACCCGTTCCGGAGAGATGTGTATGGCTGAAACCGGCAATTGTCGTATCGGGATAGAAATACCCCGAAATACGATCCCAGCCGGGCAAACCATTGTCCGGGCTCAGCTGGACCATCCCGAAAGGAACTTGCGCCCCGGGATAAGTATTACCGGTAAAATCCGTCCCGATCAAAGGGTTTACATATTGCGTATAATCTTCCGCCTCCTGTTGTTTTTCCGGCGTGCAGGCTGCCAGAGCCAGCAAGGAGACCGCCAATAAGGATATGTGCCTCATGTTTAATTCTTGTTTTAGTCCTGACAAAGATACAAAAAAAGAGACGCAACCTTTAAACGATGCGTCTCTTCTATAACTATTTTACAATGTCTGTAGTTTTTAGGCCGGTGCAATTTCCGTACATTCTTCATCCTCGTCGTCCGAATCTTCCTCTTCCGGAGGATCTTTCTTCACAAAGAGGGCACTCAGTTCGAACAGCCCATACAACGGGAAGAATACGATACTCAACGTGAACGGATCGCTACTCGGCGTAATAAAGGCAGCTGCAACAAGCAAGCCCACAATAGCATGCCGTCTATACTTATGGAAGAACGACCGCTTCAGCAAACCGATCTTCGACAACAGCCACGAAACCAACGGCATTTCAAAAACAATTCCCATCACAAAGATAAGCATCAGGAAATTATCCATATACGAATCCAGCGATACCTGTTCTTTTATATTTGCACTCAACTCGTAGGTTGCCAAAAAGCGCAATGTCATCGGGAATACCATAAAATATCCGACCGCACATCCGACAAAGAACATAATCGTTCCCAAGAGAAATACCCATCTGACATTCTTTTTCTCATTCTCATACAATGCCGGGCTGATGAACTTCCATATCTCCACATCAGATAGGGGAAAGTAAGCACAAGCGCCAGCCAGAACGAGGTTGTCATGTGAGTGAAAAACTGAGAAGCCAGCTTGATATTAAAAATATCCACATGAAACTATCGTTACAGAAATCGGGCAATACGTCAAACCAGGGACTTACATTAACCAACCATTGGTTCAAGTCGCACAACCATCTGTAAAAGATAAAGTCGGAATAGCAAGGAGCTTCTATTACACGGTGGAATATTCCATCCGGACCGCGCATAAAGGCAAAGGTTACTATGGCAAAAACAAAGAGCGCTAAAAAAGAACGGAACAAAGTCCAACGAAGTGCCTCCAGGTGGTCCCAGAAGGACATTTCTTCTTGTTCTAATTCTGCCATCTTTTACTTCTTTTCTGTGTCGTCCAGCTTAATGTCGTCTTCTAATCCTTTTACACCGTCTTTAAAGTTCTTCACACCTTTACCGATACCTTTCATCAGTTCAGGTATTTTCTTTCCACCGAAAAGCAACAACACAACAATGGCGATGATAACAATTTCGCCTGTTCCTAAATTTCCAAGAAATAATAATTGATCCATGATATTATATAAATTAGTCGTTAATATTCTTCTTATCGATGGGCAAAGATACAATTTGTAATGAATAGTACCCCAATTATTCTAAATTTATTACCTTTGCGCCATCTTAAAAAACTGAAATTAGAAAAAGATTAGAAAAAATGAAAGCGTATGTATTTCCCGGTCAGGGTGCACAGTTTGTCGGAATGGGAAAAGACCTTTACGATAACAATCCTCTTGCAAAAGAGATGTTTGAGAAAGCTAATAAAATCCTTGGTTTCCGTATCACTGACCTGATGTTCGCCGGAACAGACGAAGATCTGCGTCAGACAAAAGTGACACAACCTGCCATTTTCTTACACTCAGTCATTCTTGCTAAAACATTAGGTGACCAGTTCAAACCGGATATGACGGCCGGACACTCCTTAGGAGAGTTCTCTGCACTTGTTGCAGCCGGTGCCCTGTCTTTCGAAGACGGCCTCGTGCTGGTGTCCAAACGTGCTATGGCGATGCAGAAAGCCTGCGAAGCCACTCCCTCGACAATGGCAGCCGTACTGGCATTGCCGGATGAAAAAGTAGAAGAAATTTGTGCAAGCATTGAAGGCGAAGTGGTTGTATGTGCGAACTACAACTGTCCGGGCCAGCTTGTTATCTCCGGTTCAATACCCGGTATCGAGGCTGCTTGTGAAAAGATGCTGGCTGCCGGTGCAAAGCGCGCACTGAAACTGAAAGTGGGCGGTGCTTTCCACTCTCCGCTGATGGAACCGGCCCGTGCCGAACTGGCTGCCGCTATCGAAGCGACTCCGATTCACGAACCGTCATGTCCTGTATACCAGAATGTAAGTACAAAAGGCGAAACTAACCCTGAAACAATCAAGGCAAACCTGATCGCACAGCTGACCGCTCCGGTTCGCTGGACACAGAGTGTGCAGAACATGATTGCCGACGGTGCCGACCATTTCATCGAACTGGGTCCGGGCGCAGTATTGCAGGGATTGGTCAAGAAGATCAACAAGGAAATGACAACAGAAGGCATGCAATAAGCAATTAGTTCCATGCCGAGGAAACTAAAGTTTCTTGCCCATGAAAATAAAGTTTCATCGGCATGAAACTTTTGTTTCACCCTAACAAAGCAAGTGAAACTTTTTCACTTAACTCTTGCCAATATGCAGTTCATCCAGCTTTTCGCGGTCAAGGCCATATTTATCTTCCATACCGCGAAGCATTTCCTCATCAAAGACAATCGGGCGGTTCAGTTTCTTCATTTCACGGTAGCCTCTGTAGACCATTCCCAACATCTTACTCGGATTGAAAACGATGGATGAAGTGATCCAGCAACCGTGCGTACACCAGCAATTTGCCTTTGCCCCGTGTCCGATCGCCTCTATTTCTTGTTTCATGACATCGCTTTGCATCACTTTGCTGACGTCGCAGCCATAATCTTTTAGATTCCCGAGCGGCTCGCGCAACTCACAGGCACGGAAGCGGCCGTCGTAGTCGATCACCAAAGTTGTCTCGCCGGCTGTACAGTCCATTCCCCAAGCGTCGGTTCGTCGATGTTGCTGGCACGGACATTATATAACGTACGGATAAAACCGAGATAGAAGAAACGGGTAATCGGCTTCCTGAAACCACTTGTCTCCTGCACCATACGGTCGGCATAGCCGGAATAGATGTGTGCAACGTCGTCCTGAATCTTTCTCAGGGATGATTCGGTCAGAATCTTCACCCCGTCGTCACGCGTCATACCGCGAGCGGCTTCGATCGTATGCGTCGAAGTGTGGAAGCGGGCAAAGACCCAGAGCATGAAGTCCTGTATTTCATCAATGTTATACTTGGTGATCACAGTCGCAATATTCTTCAGCACTTTGCCGTCATCGCGGAAATGTTCGTCCACCAGTTTCAAGGTATAGAGCGCTTTATAGAAATTGCCCGGAACGCCACGCTGGATATCGTGCGTCTTTCCAAAGCCGTCGAGCGAAAGGCTGACGTTGAAATTGGTTTCGGGGCAGCTCTTGCGCAGGCGGGTCACCCACTCGACGATCCGTTCCGGTTTCAGTCCGTTGGTCGGAATGTTGACATCTTTCACCTGGTTGTTCTTGTAAAACATCTCGATTATCTCCGGCAGGTCTTCACGCAAAGTCGGCTCACCGCCGGAAATCCACAAGCGGTTAATCTCGCCGGCTGTCTCCGAGATTTTTTTAATCTCATCAAAAGTCAAGTCCGGCTCCTTTTTATCCATTTCCTCTGCATAAAAACACATGGCACATTTAGCATTGCACCGCCCTGTCACAAACAGGAATATGGATTCGAGCTTCCTTTTGGAACTCATCGTCCGGAAAGAACTTTTTGTTCGTTTTGTAGTCATTTCTTTATGTATATGATGTAATTGTATTTACAGTGACTACGCAAAGGTCTGTCATTATAACAGATGAAACAAGTTCTATCTTTAAGATAAAATACTCTATTATTACTATTTCCGGGGAGAGGTTTTCTTCTTCTCGTAAGGCACTGCTACATCTTCACAAACCCAACTGGAGTGATGTTCTATAATATATCGTAACTTGTCCGGAGACTGGCGGGTATCGAAAATCAAGGCGATCTTAACAATGTGGTCTTCTACCCAATAAAGGATTTTAAGGTTGGCATGCTGGACAAAGGTTCGGAAACATTGGGGATAGTCGGTTAAGGAAGGTTCGACATGGCCTAAACCGGGGAAATCAGCTATTAACCGAATTGTCCTTTTTACTTCGGCATATATCTGAAGACCACGTTGAGTACCAAATGTTATTTGATAATAGTTACGCAAATCCCTTATCTGGGATTTAGCAAGTGGTGATGTTCTTGATCTCATGCCTTGATAGATTAGACTAATCCAAATTCTTTATCCAACTCTGCAAACATCTCTTCAGTATCTTGCATTCCACCTTTCCGGTCTTCTTCCAAAACCTGGTCGATCAGGCTGCGAAGTCCTTCCACCGTGTCGGGCTCACGAAGGATGTCAGGAATCGGCATGGCAGAATTTCCTTCCTGGTAATCATAGATTTTATCTTCCAAAGATATCAACAGATCCTCATCGTCGATCTCACGGATTCGTTTGATCAGATCTTCTCGGCGGCGGTTTAATGATTGTTCGGACATTGTTTTATTCCTTTCGTTTTTTGATGATGAGGCAAATATAGACATTTATAATAAGAAAAACAGCGCCACACATCCGAAAACGTGTGACGCTGACAACATTATATATATATGGAGCGTGTGTGCTTCTTACTTCTGGCTCCACCACAAAGCGGTTCCGACGACATCGGGGCCGCCCAGCAGCTCGAGCGCCTTGTTATAGCCCGCCAGATTGTTTGTCTGGATATTGGCCGGGTAGCGATAGCGCTTCGGATAAAATTCCAGACGGCATTCTTTTGAGGTTGCGACAGTGAGCGGAACCTGGTTCAGCGGATTGTAATCCTTTTCGACAGCCTGGTTCTCGAAGAACGGCAATCCGATACGACGATGGTCGCTCCAGACCTCTTCCGGCAGCCAAGGCATCTGTGCGATGTATTTCTGGGTGAAGATCTTTGTCATCGCGTCGTTGTTGTAGGCGCCGCCGCGATAGATGGAATTCTTCGGATACCGGTAAGTCATCGTCTTGTTTTCCTTTGTATAAGGATCGACATAATTGATGGTGTACGGAACAGCTTCCGTCGTATGGTCGAAGCTGACGGAAGTTCCGATCCGGTTATAGGCGGTCGAAGCTAAATAAGCCCCGGCTTCACTCTGCAAGCCCTGGTATTCGAAACTGGAAGTCACGCCGTTCTCGTAGTTCGATTTGGCGGAACCCGGAACATTCCAACCGCGCACGGCAGCTTCGGCCAACAGGAAATAACTCTCCCAAGGTCCGAAATAGACGCGTTTCTTGGTGCTCATGCGGTATTGTTTGGACAAGGACGGATAGTTGTAGTTCTTTCCGGTCAGTTCGGTAGACAAACCGCCTTTCACATCCCACTCGCCGGCCACCCAAGTGCCCCAGGTGTATCGCGGGTCGATCGTCAGCATCGGTTTCGTGTTGTCGTTCGGGTCAAAGAGGGAGACTGGCTTCACCTCGCTGGCTGCTCCTATATAGTCGGAATAGACCACGCCGTCGTTCCAGCCGACAACGCTGAACAGTTTCGGCGCACGCGGGTCGACATACTGCGGAATACCGTCGAAATAGAATCCGGCGCACGGGTCATTCGTCGTCAACGGGAAATGTTTATCTAAATACAAGCCTAAATAGCTGTGCGGGTCTTTCAGATGCGCCTTCAACGAATCGGGCAACGGAAATTCGATGTCTCCCAGGCCGACAACCAGGTTTTTAAAGGTAACGGACATGGCCTGTGCATTCCACGTGCGCGACATGACACTCGTCAGGTCGCTCCAACCATCCTTCTCTTGCACGCCGGCCAGCTCTGCGACGGAAGAGATATAACCCTTCGAGGCGGCATCTTCAAACTCGCTCCGGGCCAGCTGCGGATCGGCATTCACGATACGCATGGCCAGACGCATACGCAGGGAGTTGGCATATTTCTTCCACATCGTCACATCTCCGGCATAGAAGGCATCTTCGGCTGCCATCGGAGACATACTGATCGAAGGATCGAGCGCCGCTTCGGCCTCTTTCAGTTCCTTCAGGATAAAGCCGTAAATGGTTTCCACACTGTCGTATTCGGCCGGAACGCCGGAGAAGGCGTCCAATGCCGGAATCGGACCGAAACCATCCGCCACTTCCGAGTTCAGATAAGCCCGCCAGATGCGCGCCATCTGGATCACATTCTTATAATAGGGATAGAGATCCGCCTCGCCGTCGGCCACTTTCTTCTCGCCTAACTGGATCGCTTTGGTCGCCTGGTTCAGCCACTTCACGGCGTAGTCATTACTCAGGTAAAGCGTGATATAGTCATTATTATCCGTACCGATCGTGAAACCGCTTCCCCGGTTGAAACGGGCCGCCCGGTTCCAGGTCAGGATAAAAATACGCTCGGCGATCTCCGGATTCATCTGGTCGCCGATGATCGAGGCGTTCAGGAACCATTCGGGCTTCACCTTTTCCTCTCCCACCTGGTTCGGGTCTTCATTTATTTCCTGGAAATCGCTACAGGAAGAAAACAAGGCCGCCATCGAGAACATGCCTGCCAATATTTTATTTTTCATATTCATATTCTATTTTTTCTTTTATCATTTACTAAATCTATCAAAAACAACCGTCCGGAGTTCCGGAAAGCCTCAAAAATGTTGCGGGAAGGTTTCCGGAGTCCCGGAAAGCTCCAAACGCGTTGCGGGAAGGTTTCCGAAGTTCCGGAAAGCCCCAAACGTATTGCGAGAAGGTTTCCGGAGTTCCCGAAAGCTCCAAACGCGTTGCGGGAAGGTTTCCGGAGTTCCCGAAACTTCAAACACGTTGCGGGAAGGTTTCCGGAGTTTCCGACGACCTCTAAAGCTTAGTTTAAAAGCCGACTGTCACGTTGAACGTGAACGAACGGCTTGTCGGAGCCGCCCCATTCTCGAACCCAGTTGCATTCGTATTGGTTGCCGAAACGGATTCAGGGTCGATGCCCGGCAGTTTGTAATGGATCATCCATACATTATTACAGGTGGCGGACAGGCGCAGACGTTGGAACGGAGTCTTCTTCAGCATGGCGCGGTTGAAATCGTAGCCGAGCGTGATGTTACGCAGGCGGATGTTAGTCGCGTCGTATGTAAAGACCTCCGGCAGGCCGTAATTGCCGGTCGAGCCGATGCGTTCCCAATAGTTCTGGTGCGTCACCGGGACGGTGTTTTCAACATATCCGCCGTCTTTCCGGACAACCGTGTTGGGCACGACGAAATTCTGCCGGTCACCGTTCACCACCGTTCCGGCCGCATTACCGCGGATATAAAGGTTGGAAGCGGTTGCCGAATACAGATCGCCGCCGATACGGAAGTCGACCAGGAAACTCAGATTGAATCCTTTATAAGAGAAATTGTTCGTCAGGCCGAGCATCCAGTCCGGATTCTGGTTACCGACTTTGCTCTTCTCTGTCGAGATCAGGGGCAAGCCGTCTTCCCCGACGATCACCTGTCCGTAGTGCGGATCGTTCTTGTCCGTCACACGCAGGAATGTCTGGCCATAAATATCGCCGTAATAACCACCCTGCACAGCTACAATCTGGATCGCATCCAGCGTCTTGATGTCATAGAGCGTCACGCCCGGATAAAGGTCGATGATCTTGTTGCGGTTCAGCGAGAACTGCGCCGTAGCGCTCCAGCTGAAACCTTGCGGATTGACGCTCCGGAAGATGTCGCCATTCAGGGATATTTCCAACCCTTCGTTCTGGATGTTACCGGCGTTGACCTTGCGGGAACTGTAGCCGGCGAACGGGTCGAGCGGCAAGTTCAGCAACTGGCGGGTCGCATTCGTCTTATACCAGGCAAAATCCACCCCCAACCGATTCTGGAAGAACCGGACATCGAAACCGGCTTCCCATGATTTGATCAGCTCGCTGCGCACGTCGGAGTTGAACAGGACCTGACCGGGAGAAGCCGTCGTATTGCCATTGTCGTCTTTTCCGACCGTATAATTATTGTACAGTTGATAAGGGTCCAAATCGTTACCGACCTCTGCATAAGAGGCTCTCACCTTGGCAAAGGTAAACCACTCCGGCATGCTTCCGCCGATCTTCGGCAACATATCCGAGATCACGCCCGACAGGCTGACCGAAGGATAGAAATAAGAGCGGTTGGCCTCGACATCGTAGAAGACCAGTCATTGCGCGCCGTCACGTCGAGGAACAGATAACCGTCCCAGTTCAGTTGTAACGAACCGTACAGGGAGTTCATCTTCCGGCGGATCAGTTCAGATGTCACAGTCGGTTTATTGATACCGTTGTTCAAGGAGAAAAGGTCCGGGACCAGCAATTCGCCTGCCGACGCATTCATCTTGGTCCTCTCCTGCATCATCAGGTTGCCACCGAACGTCACGAAGCCGCCCAGACGGCTAAGCAGGTTATCCTTGCGGGCGGTTGCCAGGAAACTATAATTGTTTTCATAAAATGTTTCGGAACCTTCGTTATACAGTCCGCGGGGCGTCGTATTGCCACCGGCATAGACTTTCTCGTTCTTGGTTGTCGTATAATAATCCGTACCGCCACGCAGCTCGATATCGAACCAATTGGTCGGTGCATATTTCAACGAGACATTGCCCAAGAGACGGTTACGGGTATCGTTGTTCTGGCGGTATTTAGTGACCCAGTACGGGTTTTCCTGCGGGTTGCGGGAGGCGTCCCACCAGATCATATTACCCGCTTCGTCCACACAATCTTTAAACTCGGCCACATTCAAGGAGCGCGGCAGGTTGTAAATCGTACTGAACGCATTCGACGGGTTCACACCCTGGATCGGGCGGTTATGGGCATTCATATTGATATAGTTCACTTTGGCATCAACCTTCCATTTTTCAGCTTTGTCGAGGAAAGTAGTTGCACGCAAAGTGATATTCGTCTTGTTCAGCTTGGATTCCGGTGTGATCCCGGCATCGTCCGAGCGGTTGATAGACGTGAAAACGGATGTCCCGTTGATATTCTGCTGGAAGCTGACGCCTTCATTGAAAGAAGTTCCGGTGCGGAAGAAAGCATCTATATTATCATATGTGCGGAGAGGCACCTGAAGCCCGCGCCAGTCTGTCACCGTCTGCCCTTCGGCTTTCGGTCCCCAGCTCATACGGGATTGGTTGTCGTAGACGCCGACTGAACCCTGTCCGAAACTGTTCTGCATTTCCGGCTTCAGGAAAATAGATTCGGCCGTGATTCCGGCGTTCACCGTAATGCCTAACCCCTCATTCTTCCGTCCCGATTTAGTCGTGATCAAGATCACGCCGTTACCGGCTCTCGAACCGTAGAGAGCGGCAGCCGAAGCACCTTTCAGGACAGTCATCGACTCGATGTCTTCAGGGTTGATATCGGAAAGTCCGTTACCCATATCGGCACCGGAGTTACCCCAGACATCATCCACACCGCCGGTGAAGTTATCCATCGGCGTACCGTCCACCACGATCAGCGGCTGATTGCTACCGGTCAACGAACTGTTACCGCGGAGCACGATCTTCGACGATCCTCCCACTCCATTACTGGAACGGACGATCTGCAAACCGGAAACTTTACCGGAGAGTGAATTGGCAAGGTTCGGTTCGCGGGAAGCCAACAGGTCGTCTCCTTTCAACTCCTGCATCGCGTAGCCCAATGCTTTCTTATCACGCTTCATACCTAAAGCGGTCACTACCACTTCGTCCAATTTCTGCGTGTCTTCTTCCAGATGTACAGTCAGGGAGGCTTGTCCGGTATAAGGAATATCCTGCGTGGTGTAACCGATAAAAGATATCTGGATTACATCTCCGTTCTTCAATCCGTCCAGTGTGAAATTACCATCCATATCGGTCATCGTCCCGTGAGTAGTTCCTCTTATAATCACAGACGCGCCGGCGACCGGCCCTAAAGCATCCTCAACGACTCCCGTTACTTTTCCATTTTGCTGGGAAATGCCAGTGATCGGATTGCCTGTACCCGAGGCTGCATATATGTTTCCGGAGAAACACAACGTACTCGCAAGCAAAACCATGCTGACAGGCTTCATTCTTTTCAACATAACTAATGTTTTTTGTTTAATTTATTTGATACATGTCTTGGCTGAAACCAACGTCTTTTTTGATATATCTAACACAAAAAAAGAGAAGTTGTTTTGTCTTTAACTTTACAGAGGAAGGATCGCTATGCCGGGAAAGGAATACCGGGACAATGACCGGATTTGTTTTATAAGGGTCAGAACAAACAAAGCAAAAACGCAAGCTGAAAAAGCTAAAAAGCTTTTTTTTGATTTGGCTACAAAAAATTAAATAGCCGCCAACCGGCTCCTTGACGGAGACAGTTGGCGGCCCTTAAAGACTTATAACTATTAATAAATACTTATTGTAAAGCTCCCTGGTTAGCTACCGTCGGCCAATACGGATTCTGGTAAATAGGAGAAGCCGAAACGTCCCCGCCAGAAGTTGTGATATCGAAATGCTGGATATTCAGCGGTTTCAGATAGTGTGCCATTGCCCATCTGTAACCATCTTTAGCAATCGAGTTCGATGTCTTTTCATACGGACGATAGTATTTACTGAGATCCGGAGATGAAATGTTCGCTTTAGGATTGTCCATGCCGTAAACCAACAGACTTGCACCTGTTGTTTCATCTTTATACCAATTCTGCATTTCGCCCCAGATTTTGATACCCTCGATATGATACGGAGTAGCGATCATCTGATCCATAGATCTCCAACGGCACAAGTCCATATAACGCAAAGCCTCGGCCATCAATTCGCAACGACGTTCACGACGGATATTGTATAATGTCGGATCAATCAATTGACCGGCAGAATAGGCACCCCAATCGTTTTTAGCCTCTTCGCTCATGACAGTGGCGGCAATTGTCTTATTGTAATCCGGATCTACATGAGCACGCTCACGCAAAGCTCTCCAATAACCCTGTGCCTTAGCATCCAGATTACCGTTCTTTTCATAACATGCTTCCATATAATTCAGCAAAGCTTCAGATGCACGGAACGTGATCGAACCTGTATAGTTTTCACCATTCACACATTGTGCCTGGTCGAAGCTACCGCCTTTACGCAAAGCATAACCTGTTGCATAACCTTTTGCAGCATCACCCGTCAGGATATTGGGAACAGGTTCCACCGGAACAGCATGGTCACCTTCCACTGCTTCGATCAGGATATTCTTCTGCCCCGGTTCTTTCAAGAAGATTGTCAGACGGGAGTCGCGTTCCTTGCGGACATCGGCAATTGTTTCATCACCTTTATAACCACTACCGGCCGCATAGATAGGCAAACCGTTAGCCATCAGGAAGCCATCGACCATACCACGAGTCACACCGACACCATAGTCTCCAAACTGTGCTCCAACAACCACGCAGTGCACCTGTCCGAGACCTTTACTATACGGGCGCCACATTAACACTTCACTATAAGATGACATATCTACAGCCGAGAACATATCCATGTACGGATTAGCCGGTTCTGTAGCGGCTTGTTGTACCAACCCGGTATTTTCGACCAATACGGTTGCATCTGCCACAGGCTGAGAAGCCTCCATTGCCAGCGTGAGGAAATAATTGATTTCACTGTCAATATCTCCAGTCGGGTACTGGTAATTGGCATTGTAATCTTTTTCTTTTCCCGGCCATCCCGGACCATTCGGAACGAATGCCGTATTCTTGAAATACTTCAACCAGGTTCCTTCAAACAAAGCAACGCGAGACTTCAACAGCAAAGCAGATTCCTTATTAATACGTGTTTTAGCCTTATCCGGATTCGATTCCATCAATACAATCGCAGAATCCAGATCCGAGATGATGAAACGAGCCACTTCGTTACGCGGCGAGCGTTTGCTGGCCGCCGTCAGCGGTTCCATCTGGTCCGGTAATGTATTCCGGACAATCGGGAAATCGCCAAACATCTGATAACGTTTGAAATACTCGTAAGCACGCAGGAAATATATTTCGCCGATATAATGGCGGATGTTGGCATCCGAACCGCTTATCTGCTTTTGGCTATAACGCGGCATCACATTTTCAAGGAAATAGTTACAGCTATAAATGAATTTGAAACGATATGGATCGTCGTCAGCCTTTTGTGACTGTATAGTCTTCCACTGACCGGGAATATACTTATTATCATAATTCATATAAGCCTGGTTGTCCGTGTGCTGGTCCGTACCGAACGTACCATAATTCCAGTTTCCATGAGAAGGCAGAATATCGGTATACAAGCCGTTTGCATAAGAAGCCAACTGAGATTCTTCCGTCAAATAGTTTTCGGGAGAGATAGTCGACATGGGAGTTTCATCCAAAAAGTCATTGCAGGAACACAACAGTCCCAGCAGGGCTACTCCTGCAACATGTTTTAATATATTGATTTGTTTCATTGTTTCCTGTTATTATAAAGTTACACTTACACCAAAAGAAATAGTTTTTGACAACGGATAAGCATTACCATTGTTATCTTTACCACCACTAACTGTTTCCGGGTCAAACATATTAGCCAAAGATGTACCGGTCCACAAGTTTTCACCTGAAACGAACACACGCAGTTTGTTTATAAAGAACTTATTTGTCATAGCAGACGGCAATGTATAACCCAACTGAATGTTTTTCAAACGGATATAAGCGGCATTCTGCAAATAGCGCGTCTGTTTCTTGTTGTTCTTGTCAGAGTCAAAGATCGGACGAGGATAATAAGCATTCAGGTTTGCAGCCAGGTCGTTGGATTGTTCTGCACGGAAATAATCGGCATGTTCTACAAAACCGGTCGAGTGCCAGATTCCACTGTTACCAACACCCCAGAAATAAGCACTGCCCTGCCAATAATCACGTTTCATTACGCCTTGGAAGAATGCACGGAAGTCGAAGCCTTTCCAGTCAGCATTCAGATCCAAACCGAACTGGAAGCGAGGAGTATCGTTACCGACAACCTTCAAGTCGCCATGATCATCCAGTTTATTACCGCCGTTATCAATCTTTCCGTCACCATTCAGGTCGGCATACATGATATCGCCGGCAGCCCAATTCGTTCCCAGCGCATTCTGTCCGCCATTAGGCAAAGAAGCCAAATGTTCGTCCATTTCACTCTGTGACTTTGCAATGCCGATCGTTTCATATCCCCAGATTTCACCCATCTTGCGTCCGGCATTGTATTTATCCAATGTTCCGGTCGGGTTCGGATAACGAGTAATTTCAGTCTGCGCATCAGAAAGGATAAATGTCACTCCATAGCCCAATCCGTTTTTCAAGCGGTCTTGCCAGCTGATATTCAAATCAAAACCATAAGTTTTCAAGTCGGTATTGTTTGTCTTCGGAACATCCAGACCTAAAATAGCAGGAAGCTCAGGAGCCGGGCCGATCATATCCAACGTTTTGCGCTGGTAGTAATCAAACGAACCTGTCAAACGGTTGTTCAGAGCGCCAAAGTCCAAGCCGACATTCCAGTTACGAACCCGTTCCCAGCCTAAAGAAGAACTGATCAACGCCGGAACATAAGCCGCATTCGGCAAAATACCGCCCTGTAACCATTTACCATCACTTGCCTTAACAGACAATGATTGATAAGTCGGATACCATTCTGTTGTATTCTGGTTACCCAATTCACCATAAGAACCACGGAATTTGAATGTTCCGACATAGTCCGCCAGATCACCCCAGAACTCTTCTCGAGCCACATTCCAACCGACAGAGAAAGAAGGGAACCAGTTCCAGCGCTGGTCTTCACGGAAACGGGAAGTACCGTCATAACGCAAGTTTATTTCTGCCAGATATTTACCCTGATAATCATAATTCAGACGGCCGAAGAAACCGGCTGTGCTCCAACGTGCACGTGAACCATTAGTGGAAGGAGTTACCGGATTGCCCTGATAGTCCAAACCCGTCGTAATATCGATTTCCGGCAATCCCGGTACAATAATACCGTTTCTCTGCAAACCAAACTTAGTCTGGCTTAATCTTTCGCACTGGAAACCAACCATCGCTTTGAAATTATGGCCTGATTCCAAACTATGTGAATACTCTGTATAAGCATTAATATTCATATAGTTTTCTTTCAGATAATCTTCATGTACATTCGTACTCTGGTTATAAACATAAGGATTGCCATCCACATCATGGTTATAAGTCAGCTGCTTGTCCCAATGACGGTTAGCTGATTTGATGCGATAGTTGAAATCGACATGTGTAACCCAGTTCTTAATCGGTTCCAGGATCAAGGAAGCCTGCTGATATAAGTTGTCAGTCTGCGTTTTGTCACGACCACCATCTCTCAGGCCCAGAGCCGGAGAAGGAGCAGAATATAAATATCCGTTACGGTCATACAAAGGCAAAGTAGGCCATCCCTGGCGGGCAAGGTTGTAATACAAGTCATCCGTCAAATCCGAAGGACGTCCGTAATCTTCGCGAGTAAAACGGTTGCTGTAATTAACTTAGCCCACTCCGTCAAAGCCACGTTTATTTTAGCAGTCGTAGTATAACGTTTATACTTATCCTGATTGAACACCATCAAACCATTTTGATCCAGGAAGTTCATTGACAGATAATAATTGATTTTTTCAGTACCGCCATTAACGCTCAAGTTATGTTCCTGAGAAAATGCCCAATTACGATACAAAGCATCATACCAGTTTGTGTTTGCATTACCGGCAGCATAGCCATCCGCCCAATATTGGCCATTCGCTGTGATAGGATCCGTCAATGTCCCATTCTGGAAATCTTTGATTCGCTGCAAATGCTCAGTTGTAAAATGCGGAGTCTGGCCGGCGTTGATAGCTGCATCATTATAGAACGTTGCAAAAGTGTAAGAATCCATCTGATTCGGAGTCTTTACCGGATCGTTCCAACGGAAGCTATTGTTATAGTTTACAACCGGCTTACCTGTTCTACCGCTTTTTGTCGTAATAAGGATTACCCCGAAAGGAGCACGTGAACCGTAGATAGAAGAAGCGGCGGCATCTTTCAGTACGGAAATGTTTTCGATATCCTGCGGGTTGATAGAGTTAATGTCTCCTTCCATGCCATCAATCAATACCAGCGGGCTACCTTTTGATCCCTCGCCGATAGTTGCCGTACCACGAACCTGGATATCTGCTGTTTTATCCAAACTACCACTGGACGACGAAATCTGCAAACCCGGCACCATACCTTGTAAAGCCTGCGTTGCGCTCACCACAGGACGTGATTCCAGCGCCTCCGAATTAACAGTACCGACAGAACCTGTCAAGTTCACTTTCTTCTGCGTACCGAAACCGACAACAACAACTTCGTCCAATTTCTGGGTATCTTCCGCCAATTTGATTTGAAGGGATGTCTGCCCGGTATATGGAATTTCCTGAGTGGTGTAACCAATAAAAGAGATCACGATAATATCACCCTTTTTCACCCCTTCCAAAGTAAAGTTACCATCCATATCGGTCATAATACCGTTAGTGGTTCCTTTTACGATTACTGATGCTCCGGCAACTGGGCCAAATTCATCTTCTACAACACCTGAACATTTTCCACTTTGTTGGGAAATGTTCAGACTCTCACCGACTGTAGTCGGTTCAGCGCAAGCGTCTTTTGGGAAAGAAAACGCTCCAGCCAGTAAGATTAAGCTGATAGGTCTGATTCTTTTAAACATAATTTGTGTTTTATTAAATTGAAAAAATCCTTCTGATATCTGTAATAACCTTTTAACGAAATAAAACAGGCAGGTTCTGCACGTTTTCGCGTTTTTGTGATTAACATGATATTAGTTCTAAAAGAACTCTGGTGTTTTAGTAATCGATTTTACTTTCATAACTCTCTTTATCTATCTGATTATCTATGTATTATAAACAAGGAGGTTTTTTTATGTCATAATTATTTAAGAAATTTAGTTTACTGATGTTTGCGCATCTTAACTGATTTGCCACAAGCAGTTAATACGATACTTAATATCCTTATTCAATAAAGTATCCTATTTTCAAAGCATACATTATTTTGATCCACAATTATTTATGTAAAATCGTAAAAAAGTACAATGTGTTAAAAAAGAAGTCTCTACGTATTTTTTTTAGAAAAATAACACTATAATGCAGAAATTTCATATCTTTGACACCGATATGAAATGTGCAGAGTTCTTTTAGAACTAATGACAAAAGAAGATAAAGACTAAACGCAAAAACTAAAAAAACTCCAACATTTTGTACATGAAAGTAGAATAGCGATTGTAAGCGCCGCCATTTTAATTAAAAGAACATTCTTTCAATTAAATATTAAGACACAAATTATGTTGAAAAATTTTAAACCTATCAGCTTAATCTTGCTGGCAGGAGCCACTTGTTTCCCCGCAAGTATTTTTGCAGAAACAATGCCCTCCAAGCAAAGCGTGAGTATTTCCCAGCAGAGCGGGAAAGTCACAGGTACTGTTGAAGATGACCTCGGTCCTGTAGCCGGTGCATCTGTCGTAGTGAAAGGGACAACCAATGGGATTATGACCGACATGGACGGTAATTTCGTATTGGAAGGTGTAAATAAGGGGGACATCATCCAGATTTCCTTCATCGGTTACACAACTCAGGAAATAACGTATAACGGCCAACCTTCTCTTCAAGTAAAACTTTCCGAAGATACTCAGAAGCTCGATGAAGTCGTTGTTGTTGCTTTCGGTACGCAAAAGAAAGTGAATGTAACCGGAGCCGTTTCATCTGTTGGAGCGAAAGAACTCTCGGCCCGTCCGGTAAACTCTACTATCGACGCCTTACAGGGTGTTGTGCCGGGTATGAATATCTCGACAAGCAACGCCGGTGGTTCTCTGAATGCCGATAAATCGTTCAACATTCGTGGTACAGGTAAAATCGGGGATTATGGTTCCGCTTTGACTCCTCTTGTTTTGATCGACGGCATGGAAGGAGACATCAACGCAATCAACCCGCAGGATATCGAAAACATCTCTGTACTGAAAGATGCTGCCGCTTCATCCATTTACGGTTCACGTGCTCCGGGCGGTGTTATTTTGGTAACAACAAAAAGAGGTAAAGCCGGTAAGCCGAACATCAACTACAACAACAACTTCCGTTTCAACTCACCGTTGAATATGCCGCATATGGCTGACTCTTATAGCTTTGCTCTTGCCATCAATGATCAAATTGCAAATACGGCAAATGCTGGAGCGCCGATGTATAGCGCAAAAAAGCTGCAACAGATTTTAGACTATCAACAAGGCAAAGGCGGCCAATACATGTGGGAACTTAACGGACGCTGGAATTCATTCGACGACCCGAACCGTATGGATATTATGCCTGCAGCCAATACAGACTGGTTGCACGAACTGTTCGGAAGCAGTTTCACACACGAACATTCTCTCAGCGTGAATGGCGGTTCCGAAGCGATGCAATACTACCTGTCGGCCAACTATTTGGATCAGGGTGGTTTGCTGAAATACGGAGACGACGGTAAAAAGCGCTATTCATTAACAGCGAAGATTAATGCCGATTTGGCAAAATGGTTAAAAGTGGGCTACAGCATCCGTTTCAATCGTTCTGATTTCGACTCGCCCTCATTTGCCAACAATGGTGTAGGTGATGTACATTCAAATGTATTCTATTTTGACGTTTGCCGTTATTGGCCGGTAATTCCGCTTGTCGACCCGAACGGTTATTACACAGCAGAATCAAAAATATATCAGTTGGAAACCGGTGGACGTTATAAAACCCAAAGCGACGTTCTGGCACAGCAGCTCCAATTCCTGATCGAACCGATTAAAAACTGGAAAACGACTGTCGAACTGAACTATCGTTCGAATTATAACTTCGATCATACGGATTACCAGACCGTTTATGCTTATGATGTAAACAAAAACCCATATGCCATCGCCAATACGACTTCCGGAGTAAAAGAATATGGTTATAAGAGCAACTTCTTTAACCCGAATATCTTTACAGAATACAGCCAGCAGCTTGAAAGCGGACACAACTATAAAGTAATGATCGGTTTCCAGAGCGAACTCTTCAAACAACGGGACATCACGGCCAGCCAGGACGGTATCATGGCAGGTATCCCGACATTGAATACGACATCGACCAATGCGCGCAATAGCGGTGGTTATGCAGAATGGGCAACAGCCGGTTTCTTCGGCCGTATCAATTATGACTACAAAGGACGCTACCTGGCTGAAGTAAATATGCGCTACGACGGTACTTCACGCTTCCTGGCCGACCAGCGTTGGAACTGGTTCCCCTCTTTCTCTTTGGGATGGAACATTGCACGTGAAGCATTCTTCGAGAACATGACAGACCTGATCAGCACATTGAAACTTCGTGGTTCATGGGGTGAATTAGGTAACCAGAACACAGAAAACTGGTATCCGTTCTATCGCATAATCGATTTCAAACAGAATGACGGTAAATGGTTGGTTAATGGGGTTAAACCCAATACCGCAGCAGAATCCAAACTGGTTTCCGCTTTATTGGGATGGGAAAAGACACAGACACTGGATATCGGTTTGGACGTAGCCATGCTTAACAACCGTTTGAATGTAAACCTGGACTATTTCCAGCGCAAATCCAAAGACATAGTTGGTCCGGCACCGGAATTGCCTAATATATTAGGTATAAAAGTTCCGAATGTAAACAATCTGGATATGACCTCCAAAGGTTGGGAATTAATGGTTACATGGCGTGACCAGATTCAAGACTTCAGATATGGAGCGACATTGTCATTATCAGACAACCAAGTTGTCGTCGATAAATTCCCGAACCCGTCAAAAGACTTAGGCCAAAAGTATTACGATGGTTCTCATTTAGGGGATATCTGGGGATACCAGACTGTCGGAATTGCCAAAACGGATCAGGAAATGCAGGATCATCTGAGCAAAGTAAACCAGTCCACTCAAGGAAGTAACTGGGGAGCAGGCGATGTCATGTATGCCGATATCAACAACGATGGCGTTATCAATGATGGAGATAATACTCTGAATGACCATGGTGATAAAGTTTTATTGGGAAACAGCACTCCACGCTATAACTTCGGTTTGAATCTGGATGCTGCATGGAAAGGTTTCGACCTGAAAGTATTCTTCCAAGGTACACTGAAACGCGACTACATGCCGTCTGACGGCGCTATGATGTTCTGGGGTTCCGTTGGCTACTGGCAGACAAACTTCTTCGAAAGCCACCTGGATTATTTCCGTCCGGAAGGAACCGACAGCCCGTTAGGAGCCAATGTCAACGGTTACTTCCCGCGCCCGGTACAGGATAACAAAAACCGTAAAGCACAAAGCCGGTATATGCAAAATGCAGCATATTGCCGCCTGAAGAACGTTACATTGGGTTATACATTGCCGATGCAATTGACAAACAAATTCTTCGTGAATAATTTGCGTTTGTTTGTCTCTGCAGAAAACTTATTCACAATCACCAGCTTGCGTGATACGTTTGATCCTGAAACAATTGGTGTAGGTGACTGGGACGGATGTACTTATCCTCTGTCTAAAACCTTCTCATTTGGTTTAAGTGCAACATTTTAATTAACAGAAGATTATGAAGACATATATTAAAGTATTAACAATAAGTGCATTAATGATGGGCGGCTTTAGCAGTTGCAACGATTTTCTTGACAGGGAACCGTTGGACAAAGTAATCCCTGAAAAGTTCTTTAATGCAGAGAGTGATTTGGCGGCTTATGCCATCAACAACTATAAGTTTGAGACAGTCACCGACAGCTACGGCATCAACCTGTTCGGTAAAGACAACGATACCGACAACCAGGCCGGAACCGGCGATCCGAAATTCTGGCTTCCCGGATTGAAACAAGTGGCATCTTCTGTTGGTGACAACGGATACAAGTGGGAAAACATACGTTCCTGCAACTATTTCTTCGACAACGTACTTCCCAAGTATGAAGCCGGAGAAATCAGCGGAAACCAGGATAATGTGAAACATTATGTCGGTGAGATGTATGTAAACCGTGCTTATTCTTATTACCAGATGTTGGTGAAATACGGAGATTTACCCATTGTCACAACAGCTCTCCCCGATATCGGGGATGAGCTGATGAAAGCATCCGAACGTCAACCGCGTAATAAAGTGGCACGCTTTATCATCGAAGATTTGAAAAAGGCGGAAGACATGCTGTTGACAACGGCTCCCGGCGGAAAAAACCGTATCAGCAAAAACGTTGCTTACCTGTTGCACGCACGTGTTGCCCTTTTTGAAGCGACTTGGGAAAAATATCATCAAGGAACAGCTTTCGTCCCGGGAGGAAAAGGCTGGCCGGGTAAAGACGCACAAGGCTATAACGCTGATGCCGAAATCAATTATTTCCTGGACGAAGCAATCGCAGCTTCTAAAGTTATCGGAGACCAGCTTGTTGGCAATCTGGCTAATAACACGGATGCAGCAGAAGGCATGGATGCAAACCTGAATTCCTTGAATCCTTATTACACCATGTTCTGCGACGAAAACATGGAAGGATACGATGAAATCCTGATGTGGAAGAAATTTGACGAATCATTAGGCGTCACAGCCAACTTGCAGATGGAATTGGAACGTAACGGCGGTGGTTCGGGATGGACACGCGGAATGGTCAATTCATTCCTGATGCGCAACGGTCTGCCTATTTATGCAAGCGGTTCCGGTTATGATAAGGAATGGGAAAAAGAAGGCGTAAACGCGACTCTTCAAAACCGTGACTCCCGTATCGTGATCTTTACAAAGAAACCGGGTGATGTAAACTTCTATCAGCCGGACGGAACACCTGCACTTTGTCAGATCAGCTTTATCTACGGGGATGCCGGAAGCTTGGCAACAACAGGTTTCATCATCAAAAAAGGAAAGCATTATTCCAGCCATATGGCAAACGACCATAATGCGTCTACATCAGGCGGTATCGTCTTCCGCGGTACGGAAGCCATGCTGATCTACATGGAAGCAAGCTACGAAAAGAACCATGTGGTCGACGCAACAGCCAGCAGTTATTGGAAAGCCTTGCGCCGCCGTGCCAAAGTGGACGAAGACTTCAACAAAACAATTGCAGCCACAATCATGTCGGAAGAGGCAAAAGGCGACTGGGGCGCGTATTCACACGGCCAGTTGATCGATCCTACTTTGTATAATATCCGCCGTGAACGCCGCAACGAGCTTTGTGCCGAAGCATACCGTTGGACAGACCTGAAACGTTGGCGCGCATTAGACCAGATGAAGACTACGGCCTATCGTACCGAAGGTATGCTGTATTGGGGTAGCGTGTATGAAAAGGAATTGGCAGACCTTTGCGTTGTCGATCCGGCAAAAGGCAATATGTCTTCTCCTGAATTAAGCAACTACATCGTTCCTTACGAAAAAACAGCTAACGGCGATATCGCCAAACAAGGAGGATTCAAATTCACTCCGGCTCACTATCTGGAACCGATCAGTGTCGACGTATTCCGCCAGACAGCCGTAGACAAAAACGATTTCTCAAGCGCTGTCGTTTATCAGAATCCAGGCTGGGGCTATCAAGCCAGCATGGGCGCGACAGAAGTCGAATAATATAGACGGATTTAGAATAAGTTAATTCATACCCGGAGAGAAACTGTAAACGTTCTCTCCGGGTATTTTTTGCCTTCTAACTTTCAATTTTCAACTCTTTAACTTTCAACTATCCCGGGGGGGCTTATTGTATAAAACGCATTTTTCAGGCTCGAAAGACATCCGAAACAAAACAAATGTTAATCCGCTTTTTTGACCTCAAAAAGGGACTTTTTCCTCTTTTTTGAACGTTTCCATCAATTACGACCGTCCTCTTTGCCATTACGACCGTGCTAATGTGTAGTGCACTCGGCACCTCGCGAAGATTAGCACGGTCGTAATGGTGATTTGGACGGTCGTAATTGAAAAGAGGACCGTTGTAAGGGCAAAAAAGCACCTGAATTTCCTTGGGATATTTGGAACGCCGTCCGTTTTATTTTCAAATATTCGATTCTCCGGGAGTTAAGCTTTATCACTTTGTCGGCGTTTCCGCTTTTGGGTAATCAAATTGTACGCTTTTGGGAACGGACTGCGCACCTCGTTTTTCCTATTGTCAGAAAGGGGAGCTTAAACCGTGAAAAGAGTCAATCCAAAATCGATCAAGATTTCGAACGAAATAGAAAAACAGTCGAAAATGGGGGTTATTGTAATTTGTCAGGTTTGCAGAAGATTCAAAACTTGACAAATATAAGCTATAACTAATGATTTATCATTGGCATATCGCCCCACTATTTCCTTTATGACACTCTTTCATCTATTTTTAACTACCGGGTGAAAGATGGAATAAAGATTTGCTTGTATCTTTGCAGGCGGTATAACATAAAAACAAACTGTATGTCAATCTCACGCTTCAATGCAGTGGAGAAAGCATCCAACCGAAAGGCTGTGGAAGCCATCACTCCCAATCAGAAAGTATCCGAATATTATGGTGAAAATGTCTTCAACCGGAAGGCAATGCAAAAGTACCTCTCCAAGGAAACCTACAAGGCACTTACTCATGCAATCGACAATGGTACGCCCATCGACAGGGAAATAGCCAACCATGTGGCTGCCGGTATGCGTATGTGGGCACTGGAAAAAGGAGTCACGCACTACACCCACTGGTTCCAACCTCTTACCGACGGCACAGCCGAGAAACACGACGCGTTCGTGGAGCATGACGGCAACGGCGGCATGATCGAAGAATTTAGCGGCAAGCTGCTCGCCCAGCAGGAACCGGATGCGTCCAGCTTCCCGAACGGCGGATTGCGCAATACGTTCGAAGCGCGCGGCTACTCGGCCTGGGACCCTTCTTCCCCTGCGTTTATCGTAGACGATACCTTATGTATCCCAACCGTATTCATCGCCTACACAGGTGAGGCGCTGGACTATAAAACACCGCTGATCCGTTCGATCGAGGTGTTGAACGAAGCAGCCAAAGACGTTTGCAACTACTTCAACGAAGAGGTAAACAAAGTCATTACATATTTAGGATGGGAACAGGAGTATTTCCTGGTCGACGAAGACCTTTATTCCGCCCGCCCGGACCTGTCACTGACGGAACGCACCTTGCTGGGACACGAAAGTGCCAAAAACCAGCAGTTGGACGACCACTATTTCGGAGCGATCCCTTCCCGGGTACAGGAGTTCATGAAAGATCTGGAAACGGAATGCTACAAATTAGGTATTCCGGTCAAGACCCGTCACAACGAGGTTGCCCCGAACCAGTTCGAGTTGGCGCCTATTTATGAAGAATGCAACCTGGCAAACGACCATAACCAATTGCTGATGTCGGTCATGAAACGAGTTTCACGCCGCCACAATTTCCGTGTGCTGCTTCACGAAAAGCCTTTCATGGGTGTGAACGGTTCCGGTAAACACTGCAACTGGTCGATGGGGACCGATACAGGCATCAACCTTTTCTCTCCGGGAAAAGACCGTGAAGACAATCTGAGGTTTATCACCTTCGTTGTCAACTCGCTGATGGCCGTATATAAATACAACGCCTTGCTGAAAGCCAGCATCGCATCGGCAACCAACGCACACCGTCTGGGAGCCAACGAAGCCCCGCCTGCAATCATCTCATCCTTCTTGGGAACACAGATCACGGAGATACTCGACAAGTTTGAAAACTGCTCCATCGAAGATGCCATCGAAGTAGACGACAAGAAGCGCCTGCACTTAGGCTTCGGACAGATCCCCGAACTGTTGCTGGACAATACGGACCGTAACCGTACCTCTCCTTTCGCCTTTACCGGAAACCGCTTCGAGTTCCGTGCACTCGGTTCATCGGCTAACTGCGGTTCGGCCATGCTGGCACTGAATTCGGCCGTTGCCTACCAGCTCCGCCAGTTCAAGGAAGATGTAGAGGCGCTGCGTGCAAAAGGCAAAAGCAAGGAAGCCGCCATTTTCGAAGTACTGAAAGCCTATATCAAGGAATCCAAACCCATCCGTTTCGACGGCAACGGCTATGGCGATGAATGGAAAGAAGAGGCTGCCCGCCGCGGCCTGGACTGCGAGAACAGCGTCCCGCTGCAATACGACGCTTACCTGAAGCCTGAAGTCATCAAGATGTTCAAGGAAACGGGAGTATTGAGCCTGAAGGAACTGGAAGCCCGCAACGAGGTGAAATGGGAGATGTATATTAAAAAGGTACAGATCGAAGCCCGCGTCCTCGGCGACCTGTCAATGAACCATATCATCCCGGTCGTCCTCCACTATCAATCCTTGCTGCTGAGCAACATCACAAAGCTAAAGGAGACCTTCGACAAAGAAGAGTATGACGAACTGTCGACCGAACCGCGCCGTCTGGTACGTAATATATCAAAACACGTCAACGCCGTGACCCGGATGACGGACGAAATGGTGGAAGCCCGCAAGAAAGCGAATCGCATCACCGACTTACGCAGCAAGGCAATTGCTTACCACGACACGGTTGCTCCTTATCTGGATGAGATACGCAGCCATATAGACGACCTCGAGTTGATGGTTGATAATCAGATGTGGCCATTGCCAAAATACCGGGAATTGCTATTCATTCGTTAATATTAACCTTACCCTATTCATATCAAAGACTGGCTTTATACAAATAAGTCAGTCTTTTTTATTACTCATAAACATAAGTCTTTGTAGAACTTAGTTAAAATACAATCAAACTAAGTAAATGGGCCCGTAATAATCATCAAACTGCTTCTCATAAACACATTTTTATATAGTTGAACACTCTTTTGTGGGCAAAAATATGTAAAAAGATTGTAACTACAATTTATTTGGACAAAAAAAGTAAGACAAGAATAAAAAAAATTAGCACTTCGTACATCGGCATTTATTAAACATTCACAATAGAACCATTGATTAAAGATTGTTTTTCATGACTTGAAGGATCCGGTACCACCATATACGTATTATTACGTATCAGATCATACACTTAATCAATAACTTAGACAAAACGCACAGGGTTAACATTGCAATTACCACATAAGAGTAAATTTTTATCAATAACATTAAAATACAAACATAGTTCTACAAAGACTATGGTAACTAATATGTCAGTGTGTATTGATTAGTCTAACTTATAAGAATGTGTATTATGATGAAAAAATTAATTATTATTTTTCAATTCCTTTTGATAGGAATCAGTATGATTGTTGCCCAAAATACGCAAGTAAAGGGAACAGTTACATCAGGCGATGACGGCTTACCTATTCCAGGAGCCTCCGTCGCAGTAAAAGGTACCACGCTCGGTACGATAACAGACGTTGACGGAAATTTCTCCCTGTCGGTTCCAGCAAACGCTAAAATCCTCCAGATATCCTTCGTCGGGATGAAAACGCAAGAGGTAGCAGTGAAACCGGTTATCACGGTCGTACTGCAATCGGATGTCGCTTTCCTGGACGAAGTAGTAGTCACTGCACAAGGATTGACGCGTAAAGAGAAATCCTTAGGATACGCGACTCAACAGGTAAAAGCAGAAGACCTGCAGGCTGTCCGCCAAACGGATTTGAACAACGCCTTGGTCGGTAAAGTAGCCGGTGTCCGCTTTTTAGGTGGTTCGGGAGCCAAGTTCGACGCTGGTAAGATCGTCTTGCGCGGTACCAGTTCGTTGACTGATGCAGGCGGTAGCGAACCGCTATATGTTGTGGACGGTATCATTACCAATGCAAACTCGATCAATATGGACGACGTAGAAGCCGTCAACGTATTGAAAGGGCCGGCAGCCACAGCTCTTTACGGTTCACGCGGTGGAAACGGAGCTATTATCATTACGACAAAAGGGCTTACCGGTGAAAAATCGGAATTCAACGTAAGTCACACGCTTTCTTTTGAAAAAGTGTACCTGCACAATGATATCCAGAAAGAATACGGAGGCGGTTATTACGGAGCAGACGCAGAAATGGACGTCTTCCACTATGATCCAGCCAGACATCCTTCCTACTTGCAAGCATTGGATGGCGTTCAATATTACGACTATGCCGACGATGCCAGCTGGGGACCGAAACTGGACGGACGTGAATACGCTCCCTGGTATGCTTGGGATCCGACAAGCCCGCTGTTCGGAAAGACGGATAAATGGACTTCCAAGATGAACCTGAACGATTTGTTCGACACAGGAGTCACCAATACGACAAACCTTTCGTTTGCCCGTTCCGGTAAAGACTACATGACACGCGTCTCATTCACCAATTCGGCACGCGACGGTGTAGCCCCCAACAGTAACGCTGTCCGCCGCTTCCTTTCGGCCAAGACACAATTCAAGCCGATGGACAGACTGACAATCTCTTTAGATTACAAGTACACCTACCGGAAAAACCACAACGCAGCAGTTGAAGGTTATGGCGGTTCCGGGAACGTGCTTTACTCATACCAGCAATGGGGACATACGAATGTCGACCTCAGCCAGTTACGCGACTACAAACGTCCGGACGGTTCTTTCCGCTCCTGGAACATTACGAGCCCGACAAACCTGACGCCTCAGTTCCATGACAACCCGTTTGCCCTGTATAATGAAATCAACAACACGGATATCTACCAGTGGAATGTATTCAGCGCAGACGCACAATTGGAATTACCCTGGAACATCAAGGCAGGTGTCAAGATGAACGGTAATATCCGTAACCAGCGTACCGAAGGCAAGATGCCGATGAATGTCTTAGACGAAGTATCCACCTACAATGAGGGACAAAACTCGCTGATCGACATGCAGGTACAGGGACGCCTGACATGGGGAGGCCGTTTCGTCGACGACCGCTTGTCGATAGACGCAGCTTTATTCCTTGAAAACAGAAATTATACCTATAACGAAGTGAGCGCCTTTACACGCGACGGGCTTTTCCTCGATAAGTTCTTCAGTACGGCTGCTTCCGTTGGTCTGGCCGGTGGTAGCAACTCCAAAACGGACATGAAGGAACAAAGTATCTACGGAACCGGTACTTTCGGATGGGACGATACTTATTATCTGGATTTCTCACTGCGTAACGACTGGACTTCCACGCTGCATCCGGATAGAAACAGCTACCTGTACGGAGGCCTTTCGGCTGCTGTAATGGTGAACAACTGGATGAAAGATGTTGAATGGCTGGACTACTGGAAAGTGAGAGGCTCCATGGCGCAGGTAGGTTCTACGATGAGTGCATACAATGTATATCCGACCTATAAGCTGAAAGACGCTGACGGCAACGTCATCAAATACGGCTCGCTTTCCAACCTGTGGAACGACACGAACCTGAAAGATCCTTATATCAAACCGACAATCTCAACCTCTTTCGAAGTCGGTACGGAATTCAAGATGTTCGGAAACCGTTTCTGGGGAGACTTCAACTTCTATAACCGTGATTCCAAAGACCAGATCATCAACGTGAACACGACTCCCGCAAGCGGATACAGAAGCCGTAAGATGAACGCCGGTCTGATCCGTAACAGAGGTATCGAACTTTCATTAGGCGGCACGCCGGTCAGCACAAGAGACTGGACGTGGGATATCAACGCCAATGTTGCCCGAAACAGAAATACACTGGAAGAGCTGGTTGAAGGACAAGACACATATCAGATCTACTGGATGAGCTGGAGCACACGCGTTTACTCGTATGCCGAAGTCGGCAAACCGATCGGTGTGATCCGTGGTTCCACATGGGCGAAAGACCCGGAAGGACGTATTATCCTTTCAGAACGTGCCGATCCTAACCATATTTACGGCCCTTACGCCCCGCTGCTCGATGCAAGCGCACAGGAAGAATTAGGTAATATCCAGCCGGATCTGACCGGAGGTTTCTCTACTTCTCTCCGTTATAAGAACTTCAGGTTAAGTGCTTCTTTCGACTTCCAGATCGGCGGTGAAATAGCATCTGCAACCAATATGTTCGGTGAAGGTTCCGGATTGCTGACCTCTACAGTCGGGCTGAACGATAAAGGAAATCCGATCCGTAACAGTGTTGCCGACGGCGGTGGTGTCCGTATGGATGGCGTTGTCGATAATGGCGACGGGACATACAGACCTGTAACGGCTTATGTCGATGCTAACTATTATTACCAGTCACGCAAAAGTCTGATCTGGGAAGATTATGTTTATGATGCAAGTTACCTGAAAATGCGCGAACTGTCCGTAACCTACGACGTTCCCACAGCTTTCCTCGACAAAACAAAGTCTGGTATAAAGAAAGCCAGTTTGTCGTTTGTTGCACAGAATCCTTGGTTGATCTATTCCGGCGTGCCCAACATCGACCCGTCTGAATCAGGTGGCGCAACCTATAATTATATAGAAGGAGGACAGGCAGCTTCTACCCGTTCTTTCGGTCTTACAGTAAATCTTACATTCTAAACTTAATAAGGAGTTGAATTATGAAATATATAAAATTTATAGCAATAGCATTAACCGGCTTAATGACATTTAGCAGTTGCGGGGATTTCGGCGACACAAACGTTGACCCGAACAACCCGTCAATGCCGGAGACACGTTTCTTGTTTACATACGCCTGCCGGGTAGTCCCGCAGTTCACCATGACCGGAACGTATGATCCCTGGAACCAGTTATACCCGCAATATTTCACAGAAAGACAAAATGTCCAATATAGCGGATATGCCATGACCGACTTCAACCTGGGTCCCTTCTACTACGAACGTCTCCGTAACCTGAATACAATCATCTCGCTGAACACAGATGAGGAAACGGCAAACGAGTCGTATGTGGTTCAATTGGGAGATAGAAACAACCAGATTGCCGCCTGCCGTACGCTGCGTGCATTCATTTATATGCACATGACCGACGTCGTGGGAATGCTTCCTTACACAGAAGCATTGAAAGGCGACGATGGTCTCTTTACTCCCAAATATGATACGCAACAATTTATCTACGAGGATCTGGACCGTGATTTATCCGAAGCATACAGCCAGTTCGACGAATCCGGCTCATTGGATAATACTTTCGACATCCTGTATGCCGGCAATATCGCCCGCTGGAAAAAGCTCAATGCATCTACACGTATGATGCTGGCAATCAAACTGTCAGACGTAGATCCGGCAGCCGGAAAAGCTCGTTTTGCAAAGGCTTATGCAGACGGAGGCATGGTTAGTAACGATGACCGCCTGGAATATAAATACTTGCCAGAAACAGCGAATGAGAATCCATTATATAACAATATCATTGTTTCCGGTCGTAAAGACTTTGCCCCGTCCAAAACGATTTTGGACCAGCTGATCGCCTACAACGATCCGCGTTTGGAAGTTTATGCAGACCCGAACAGCGAAGGTAAATATGAAGGTGTTCCGTACGGTATTGCACAGGCGGAAATTGTAAACTACCCGGATTGTGCAACTTTCGACCCTCGTTATTACCAGCAAAATTCACCGATGGTGGTCATTTCGCCCTCCCATATCTTACTGATTCAGGCAGAAGCAGCCGTCCGCGGATGGATAAATGCCGATGCAGAAGCATTATATAAAGCAGGTATCGCCGCTTCCTTCGGCCAATACGGATTGGACAGCCAGGTCGATGCTTACTGTGCTCAACCCGAGATCGCATTCACGGGGTCAGATCAGCAAAAGATAGAAAAAATAGCGATGCAACGCTGGTTAGGCAACTTTATGCAGGATGGCATCGAGGCTTGGTCCGACTGGCGCCGGTTGAACGTGCCGAAGTTGAAACCGGGTAGCGCAGCAACAGTAACCCATGTTCCGTACCGCCGTCATTATTATCCGGATGATTACAACACGAATGTACCCAACTACGAAGCTGCAATAGCTGCACAGGGACCGGACAATTTCGACACTCGCGTATGGTGGGATGTTGCACCGAACGAATGAAACTTTCTTATTTGTAAATAACTAAGATTAACCAGGAAAGGACCTTAATTAGACACACTTTTAGCCCTTCGGGTGGGTAGTGATACCAGCTCGAAGGGCGCTTTTAAATTTCTGATTTATTGTTCAACCTCTTTATTTAATTATAGATGAATATATATATACAACCACCACGTCTGATACAAGACATTCTTAAATATAGCGGAATCCTATTCTGCTTGCTACTATTTAAAGGATGTACTTCCGATGATTATATGACGGAAACAGACAAATTGCTCAAAGAAAATGTCCAAGCATTGGTAAGCCCCCGTACAATGGTTGCTGTTTCAAAATGTGTGGATGCATACGTTGATGTTGGCGGATACGAAACATTCAAAGGAACGCATTGCTGGACTGAATTAGTAGAAGGAGGTGACATCGGAGATATCATTTATATTGGAATAGAATATGATCCAGGAATGCTGAATCCTAACGGAGGAGGGAACTATGGACCTAAAGGCAATCCTTCTCAATTTAGCTTTACATACTTAACAACTTACTATGCCCCCGGTTCTTCATTAAATTTGAATGAAAAAATGAAATTGGAAAATGCATTGAATACAATATTGTCTTTTTCCACTATCTATACCCAAATGATGGAAATGTTGACTGAAAATAACGTAAAGTTAAATTTTATATCGACAAAGAGGCTTGTGAAAAACTAAAGGCCAATGCCTTTTTCGATAGAAAGTCTGGAAGCATTTGTTTCAAAAGCCCAGAACTAATCGATCATAAGTATTTGATCGAAGAACTCATCCATGCGGCACAATTTCAACTTTATGGGGACATGATGGGACAATGTAGCAAAAACTGCGAATTTGAAGCGAAAGTTTTCCAGGATTTAGTAAATGAACTTACAGGAACATCAGTATATATTAACGATTTACCTATAATGACAGACGATAATCCCGTTTTTCGACAAGAATATCTTTCATGGAAACAGAGTATTATCGACGTAAGATGCTTTACAAATCCCGAAGTTGTGGAATTTCAAAGGCTATGCAACTTGTGGCAAGGCTATGGAGGAAGCTATATGTCTAACTTCAGACCGCTGTTAATAGATCGATATTTTCGGAAACCTATTCCAGAGCACATGTAATTGTTAAATTTTTAAATTAAATATCATGAGAACTATTTTATTTATAATCAGTTTCGTTTTATGCAACACGTTTGCGGTTGCACAAACATCGCGTTATTTTGATGTCAAAGTCACTCCGACTAAAATATCCAAACATATAGAATTGACACCTAAAAATATCTCAGACGTTAGGCAAAAAAATTCCGGACATTGTAATAACTCTTGTATCTGTAAAAACGAGGATACATTTAATAAACTTGTCACCTCCATCGTTAAAAGTGCTTTCAAAGGCATAGACCAGGAGGATATAAGCCTTCTAAAACAATTTAAATTCAGTTTCACTTTTGATTCCTCCATGAAAATTGTGTATTTCAGATTTACATTCTATGAGAAATACGCCGACAGAATCATGAAATTAGAGAAAAACATGTATGACTTGTCACAAAAGTTCTTATACATGGATATAAGTCCTTATTTCGAAGTGGAAGATTCGAGTTTATTTCAATATGCACAATGGACCATTCCACTATACGGAGCATTTACCTCGGAACCATCAGAATAGTAGATGAACTAAATATCTACAGATTATCAGATGTGATTGTTGAATTTTCTAATCAAACATGATGAAAAGCATCCTACTAATAATCAGTTTCGTTTTATGCAACACGTTTGCGATTGCACAAACATCGCGTTACTTTGACCTCAAAGTCAATGCGTATAAAACATTTAAAGAAATAGTATTGACTCCTAAAAACATTTCGGAAGTTAAGCCTAAACCTTCCGGCCCCTATGATGACCGAAGTTCTTTTAAAGACATGAATGCTTTCAACAATATGGTCACTACCATTGTAAAAAATGCATTCAAAGACATAGACAAAGAGGATGTAAGTATTCTTCAACTATTTAAATTCAGATTTACTTTTGATACATCTATGAAAATCGTTTATCTCAAATTTGAATTCGATGAAGAATATTCCGACAAGGTCATGAAATTAGAAAAAAACATGTATGACTTGTCACAAAAGTTCTTATACATGGATATAAGTCCTTATTTCGAAGTGGAAAATCCGAGCTTATTCCACCACACGGAATGAACCATTCCACTGTACAACCTATTCACCTCGGAACCGTCGAAGCAATAAGCAATAAAAGAAAACGAACTGTCATTTCCTCGTTAATATAGATTAATCTTCTATTTATTATATAAGTATGAATAGTTCGTATCTACGATTTATTCATACTTTTGTATCCAAATTCATTTAATTCAATACAAATATGAAAGTAAAAACACTTCTTCCATTCGCAACTATCCTGCTAACAAGCCTTGCCGGTTGCAGTTCCTCCACTCAAAAATCGATGCAGGCAAACGACGGTAGCGTCCGGATAGTCGAAAACCCGGACGGTCCGCTATATATCTGCGACCTGAAAACGGTTAAGGACACAATTGACGTACCTCTTAGCGAATTGGTGGAAGACTGCCGGATCGTACGTTTTGAAACGTCTGACGAAGCAATGTTCAAGGCTTGGTGGATACAGGTAAGCGACAACTATATCTGCATCCGGCAGGAATCCGACGTGGTTAAACTATACGACAAAGACGGAAAATTCCTTTGCAACGTGGGTGCAATGGGGCACGGTCCGGGCGAATATGCGCTGACAACCTACGATGAGGTCATCGACGAACAACGCGGCCATATATTCCTTACCCCATTCTATGGAAAAAAAATCATGATGTATGGACTCGACGGGAAATGGATAAAAGACATCAACCTGCCCGGCCAGATAAATAAGGCGAAGATCGAGATAAATGCGGACGGTACGCTTTCCGTTATCCATATGCCGTTCCAAGAGGGTGCGCCTTTTGCTTTCCGGGTAGATACGGATGGAAATATTCTGGACAAGGTACCGGCAAGCCCATATATGCTGGCTTCGAATTTTGACGGCGAAATATTCTCTTACCGCAACACGGGAACATTTGACTTCTTCTATACAGGTGTCGATACGACTTATACCTACGACACAAAAGCAAACCGGCTGATACCGCGCTTCACCATGAACTTTCCGGGCCTTGGCGAAAAGCCTTACCATATTTACACGGAGCTTCCGAACCACGTCATAACCAACTATTATACCTGGGTCGACGGACAGTTTATACCGGGAGGGACCGTGCTTGTGGATAAACAAAAAATGTCGTCCACGCAATTCCGTCTGGTCAACGACTTCTATGGCAACCTCCCCGTTTCGAACCCCAACATCCACTTCAACAAAGGCTGGTTCATGTTTAATATAGAACCGGGCGCCCTATCAGAAATGATCGAAACCCATCTCACCTCCGGAAAATGCCCGGATAAGAACAAAGCGAAGCTGAAAGAGCTGGCTGGCTCGTTACACGAAAATGACAATAATCTGATGTTTGTAGGGAAACTGAAAAGATAAATGCCTGAAATAGCTCTCCTCGTATTTCATAATTTGACATATTTGAAACAAACAGACCTCGTAGGGGCGGTTCGCGAACCGCCCTCCGTGTCAACAAGTGCAGTACTTCATGAAGCTATAGTGCCGTAAAGGAATGAATAACCCGGCAGATAGAATGAACGATGCGGGATGTGTGTCCCCTCCGTCCCGAAAGAAATCTACATCGTTTGCCTGAGCAGTGGCAGCCACGTATTGACACAGGTTTTTCATTCTAATTATAGCTGCCAGGACAACGAACAATTGTTCGTGAAAGATTAAAAGACTCGCATACTTTTCCTGCTTCCAACCGATGTAGAATCCAATGATTACCATCCTCCATTGCCTCCAATGTCCAGTCATAAGCCGGATTCCGGAGCAATTTGCGTATCTCCCTCGGGAAAGCATTGGCACGCCGAGCATCTTCCCACGTACGGATAGCTTGAAATATTGATTCTTTTTGCCTGCAACTCTCCACATCTTTTTGGTCGACAATCAAAAAATAGGTAGCGCCATACCCGATGGCAATCGCTTCTACGTGCTCATATTGTTCAACAGTAGAAGTATCCTTTATTGCAAAATTCCCACCAAACGACACCGGATAATAATTCGAGTAAGTCACATCACGCAAATCTTTGCCCTGGCTGGTCGTACTTCCCCATTCCCGCGTATCAATATCATACAGGTTACGTCCGCCTCCAACGTTCCATATGCTTTGGTAATGCCAGGATCCTTCCGAAAGGGTTGCACCGGAGAAACGGATATAAGGGACTCCCAGCTCTCCGGCCCGTTCGAACATTTTACGAAAGAAACGTTTAGCCGAGTAATAACCATGTCCGTTATTAAAAAGAAATTCCTGTCCGTCGAAATCATATAAGGTGAGTCCACTACGGGCAGCCACCTCTCCATAATACCCGGCAATCTCGTCCTGAAGCGCCATATTCGGGATAAGGCCTTCATAACCATACTCAACTGTCACCTGTAGTTTACAAATGGTATCGTTAGCCTGATGAGCCTCTGCCTTCGTCCCCCAGTACCCTCTTTTCACATTCAATAATCTGTAAGGAGGCATATCGGACACACCGGAATAATGGATCAGTTCCTTACCTATTTTCACCATATTCAAGCTTTTACAATGCCCCTCCCAACTGGCTATTTCGTCCAGATAGGTGGGATCATCAACCATAAGGACTGTATCTTCCGGAGATATACTTTCCGCCAATATACGTCTTTGCTGATAGCACAGACTGTCGCTCGGAACCGGGCTGGCGTCTTTCGTCCCGGGAGCCAAAGAGTTTGTGATACAAACACGGCCCAACATGATCCCCTCAGCCTTGGCCATATCTGCAAATTCGCGGTGCGATTTATTGCCGGAGGAAAAACGAAAAGGCTTTTTCGCCAGGTCTTTTCCATCCAGATATCCTCCGTTAGCCCGGTCGGGGCGAAGAAAGCCCCGGTCGTAAGCATGAATAGCAGGAAAACCCAGCCGCTTCGTATATGCAATGACGCTGTCATACTGATTACCCTGGGTTAGCAGGTCCGGAGAATAAGCTGCCGGATCTTTAATCCACCTTCCATTTACCGTCGGGTAAGGCAATCCTTCCGATAATACGACACATTGAATGACATCCATCAAAGCCGTACTGTCAGGACTTCCCCACAACGCTATGGAAGAACCGATAAAATCGACTCCGGGAAGCGGCTCCACATCTATATGGTTCGGTGTGTTGGCCAGCATATTAGGAATTAACGAATAGAGAATCTGGCGTGGTTTTGAACGGTCCCTGGACTGATAATTCAAAGAGATGCGCCCTTTACCGTCTACCATTGCCGCATTTCCATACATAATACGGTAATAAGGTTCCTTATTGGCATAAAAAGCCACATCACTGATACCGTTTCCCCCTAAAGAAAACACCTGCCTTCGTGCAAGCTGTCGGGCAACGGATATTGCCGGGCATCCGGAGTATGGATTATATACTGGAACGGGGCAGCATCCCCTTCGAGATCAGCTGTTCCCCCTATGGTATTATCATTCAGGGCCAAGACACCAATGCTGTAATTCACGATCTCGCTCGTGTCACGTGCAACCCCGATAATCTCGCCCAACAAATTCGTTATATTCGTATGATAAGTTCCCCATTGAATGGCCTCGATCCCATTACGCGGTTCCAAACTCTTTAATGTCAATTTAAAATATTTACCCGCAGGCTGTAAAGAGACTTTGGCAACCGATCCGTTCGGATATTTCAAGGTAAAGCAACCGGTGGCTTTATCGAAAGCGGCCCCATCAGGTAAATAATAGATTTTCTTCCCGCAATCATAGAGCGACAGTAAAGGAGAAGGTTTATCCGACGGGCTGAACTCGCGCGACGGGGAGACTGTCGTGTTCTTCATACTGATGATATATCCCTTATTGTTCACCACGATACCGAAATAATCCGTATTAAATTCCCATGTCCTTCCGGCATCACAAGCAGATAACAACAATACGGCCAATATGCCGGCCACAAAAACCTTACTCAAATTCATCATTCTTCTTATTCTTTTGTTTTTAATTTACAGTTAACCGTTTCCCCTGCCTTCACTGCAATCTTATTCGTCCAATGCAAGAACGCATTATCGCCCAAAGGCCGGCATGCCTGTTCCCCATCCTCTGCAAAAACAGTCACAATAGCATCAAACGCAGTCGGATTGGTAAACTGGAGCACGATCTGTTTGCTGTTTTTCTTCACGATCTTTACATCTACATGGTCAAAAACATAAACGGCGTCCAAATCCGTACGGATATAAACACCCGGGATCTCCAAAGCCATCAAGGCTCCATTCGTCTCATTCCATCCCGTTTTGCCGCCATCCCCTCGGCTCCCCCGGCTGTCAGCATCGCAATAGGTCAGACGTTCCGTTATTTTTCCATTCGGTTGTACACCTTCTGCATGAGCATGGATAATATCCCGCAACAACCCGGCATAAAGCGTATCTCCCGTAGCCCGGTATAGTTTAAACAATGCATCCCCCGACTGCGTACAAAACCCCGGGGCGCCATGCTTGTTTTGTGTACTTGCCCACACAGCTCCGGTCAGATTCGCGCCTAATTTTGCCAATGGAGTCCCAGCAGGCAAACGATACGGGAAAGAGACCGTCCAGGTTGCACATAAATGGGCCAGGTCAGCCGATTGTTTCAAATAAGACTGCTCTCCTGTCACTTCGTATAAAGTCATCAGGGAAGTCATTAAAGCAGCAGCCGTTTCCGAATCCGCATTCTGTAATATATCTCCGCACCCACCGGAAGTAAACCCCAACAGAGCAAAGCTGTCATAATAATATGCAGCCGCCTCACAGGCAACTTCCTGATAAGCGGGTTCCTTATAGTAAGCGGAAGCCAAAGCAAGCCCGCCGACAGCCATTGCCCCGCTTGTCGTATTATAGACAGCGATCTCTCCGGTCTCGACGTTCACATAATTTCCCCATGTTCCGTTCTTTTTCCAGGTTGAGACAAAAGCATCTGCCAAACGACGAATCTCCGCTTCCCAGGCAGGAGCTATTCTATCCTCTCTTCCCTGTTCTTTTAAAAGATTGAACTGTTTAACCATCCAATAAAGGACATCTGCATTTTTGCGGGTCAAGCCGATGCCCGGGACCAATGCCGCCGCATCCCGATACACCACCTTACCGTCTGCGCCCAAGACATCATAAAAGAAACCGCTTTCCCCTTTCCCGGCAGGGAGCGCAAAGTCAAAGGTATTTTTTACTTTACGCAAATGCCCGGTATCTCCTAAAGCGAGCATCGGATAGGTATTGATCAAGCCGCCGACCCAGCCGTATGACATCCAATTGGCATTCTCCGGACAGTAGAATCCGAACTCCCCCTCTTCATAATAACGTTCGTCTATATTTTGCGTCATCCGGGAAAAAACTTCGCTCATCGGCATCAGGTTACGGACTTCACTTTCGGACGTATATATCTTACGGACTTGCATAAAACGGGCCAGTAGCTGCGGGATATCCCGGCAGGGAAAATCAATCTTCGTTACTTTCAATACGATCTGACCGCCTTTTGCAACAGAGACGCCCCGATCCGGGCTTTCGCTGAAACCGATAAACTCCGGTTTGCGGGAACGGACTCCGGGGGCACTGATTACAAAAGAGGCTGTATGCCTATCCGGCGTCTCCGCCACTGTCAGTCCGTGATCCAGCATATAACCATCAGGTTCAAAACCTTGCTCCGTGAGCAGGATAACCCCTGTTCCCTTCCTGCGATCCATATAAACAATAGCCGGCGTAGCCACATTGCACACGCTCAATTCCAGTAATGAAGGAGAACCGAACTCCGGTGAAAGCTGGGGGATCGGGTTGGAAGTCAGCGCCAAATCTTTCCGATAGTAATCGCTTTTGTCCAGTCCTGTAGCATATTCCCGATTAACGATACGCTGCCGGTTCCCATTATAGACCGCAGCCGGAATCATCACATAATTATCGCTACTCCAATCATATTCATCAAACGCCACTGCCACCCCTGCATTTTCCAAAGCCTGTTGGGCAGTAAAAGTAAAAGTATAAGAAACACCTTCGGGAATCTTTTCCTGTTTGGTGTCTACCTTCCAGGTTGTTGATGCCGGCGTGATAACCCGGCTACTTTCCAGTTGCGCCTCGTTGTAGCCACACTCCAGCAAACGATATTCCTGTTTTCCGGAAACAGACTGCGGCGTCCAGCCATGCTGTGCCTGTAGCGGGAACAGCCCCATCCCGCAAAAACAACCGATCAAAAACGTTTTTATTTTCATGATCAAATAGTTTCTGATATCACCTTTATAACCATTCCACTGTGAAACGGTACGTCAGCGATCCTTCGTTCCACATCGTAAAGTTCGTACCCCAGAGGTTGTTGCTCAGGTTGAAGTGGATGCCGCCACGCTTATCCGGATATTGGGTCGAATAGTTGATGCCTCTTGCTTCCCCCACATTGACCAGGAAAGCGGCCTCGCTCCAGATCCGGATCGTTCCGCCGGAAGTGATCAAATCGACATAGCGGTCTATGCCGTGCTGCTGCCGGTTTCCTTTTTCCACTACATCAAGCAGATCGACCGGCGCACCTGTTTTCTCCGCAACAATCGAAAGGATATCGTCTGTATTGAACGAAAGCCAGTAAGTTTCGGGAAGACGGACTGCCGGTTTATTGAAAATAGTCAGTTCGATTTCCGCTTTTTTCCCATTCTTGTAATCCAGACAGTTCATGATCATTCTCTCAGGATACACGCGTGCATCCACGCCTTCCTGCTGAGGGAAAGAGAGTTCACAAAGCGTGCGCATCCCTTTCTTCTCCTTCTGCACTTCCCGCTTTACGACTTGTGCCGGCAAAGAGACACTGACTGCCTTCGAACGGTCCAACCCGGTTTTACCCAGATCATCAAACGCCCAACCTTGATGGCTACGCAGAAAATGATCCAGATAGCGATCGTAATCATGGCTGTCATACATCTGGTAAAACAGACCTTCCACTTTTAACTTATCATTTTTCAGCAAAAAGAGTTTCCAAGCTTCAGGCTGCACCTCGACATTCTTTTTCGAGAAAGCCGGCAATACGGGAGAATCTATTTCTTTCATCTTTGCCAATGCCTCCTGCTGCAAAGGTGCCGGCAGGTAATTGATGGCATTATAGATATACCAGTCGATCTCTTTCCAGGATTTCTCAACTTTCCGGAACGGTTCGGTCGAACGGGCGGCAAGAAACTGGTCCATGTCATATTTATCCCAGTTACGGAGATGCGTCTTGATATCCATTCCTTGCGTATGTTCGGCTATCAATCCGAGTTCCACGGCAAAATTCAGCGACTCGTCACTGCCGCGATCCAGCGTCTTCTCTTTCAACCATTTCGAATAGAGTGCAGAAAGCGCCCTGAACTTAGCCATCCGGATCGGTGCACTTCCATAACCATAAATCCAAGTATCTCCGATCTCGGAAGTCACAACAGGCAAAGATTCTTTCATGTCCAGCAACTCCCCGGCGATTTCATTGAAAGACGCAGCAACCAGTTGTGCATTTGGATAGCGTTTATGCAAACCGGCATAGATTTCTTTCACCGTTTCGTATGAATGCGGTCCGTGGTTATCTCCGGTAAAATTAACCGATATAGCCGTTTTTCCTCCCGGCAACAGGTTCTCGGAACCGTAATCCTGCTGATAGACCAATATCAGTTCGTTTCCCTCCGGATCCCTCCATCGGCAAAACTCGGGAACAGCCGGAATAGGAGTAGCCGGATTCACACCGACATGCAAAAAACGAATCCCGGCCCGGTTCATCGGAGCAATAATACTGCGGGTATGTCCCGGAACATCCGTCATCTTGGCGGCAATCGTTTTCTTTCCGTATTTTTCATCCAGCTTATGCGCCAGCAATAAATTGGTTTCCAGCAAATCCAGGTTCATGGATTCGGTCTCCACCGTATAGGGTACGCTATTCCAGACGATATCTCCCTGCCGGATAGCAGTTCCCAAACGTTTCACTTCTTCATCCGAAGCCGTCTGAAGATATTTCCAGATCAGCCAGGAACCTGTTGTCCAGACATACCGTTCGCCGGACTGGTCCATCCGGAGCTTTTCAGCCACATCCAGAGCTTTAGGTATAAATTCATCGACATAACGTTTCTCCACAACAGAACTCAGATCGGTAAACCCGACATCGAGGTGGGTCTTAAATACGACATAGACTTTCGAGACTTCCTCGTTGACTTGAGCGACAGCCGACACGCAGTACAGCCCGCAAATTATCAATGCAATAAATATCTTTTTCATACTATTAAAAGTGTTTATACACAAGCATCAGACTTTACGAAATCTCCACAACTACACAAAAAGCAAGTGGCTATCAATGTTTGAAATACCTCCACGAACAATACGAATATCAAATTATTATTTCCCATAAAACCGAAACCAGTTGAAATCAGCGATACCGTCAACCCCTTCTTCCGTTGTTGAGAAGTTGAACAGGGCAAAACGATTAGCCGTCCAAGGCAATCCCAATCCCATATTCAGGACATTGCCGACCGGAGAGAAAAAAGCTCCGTCAAGACTATAATAAAAACGAGCCGTAAAGCCCTTATCGGTCACACGCGCCCGGATCCAGATTTTATCCTGCGTAAGGTTTTCTATCGGCGTTTCGATTATTTTCCCGTCGTTGCACATAACCACTTTGCGTTTTCCTTCCTCCTGTTGCACCGCAATATAAGCATACGGAGACTCGAAAACGCCGAAACCCGCTATATTCCCATCCTTCAGACCGGAGAGATCGAGTTCGACTGTTCCGGTTGAATTAGGCCCCTGCACACGTTGTGTCAGCGTATTACGGGCATTCTTCAAGTCAATAGCTTTAGACGCCTTCAGACGCATATAACCGGGACGTTCCCGAAGCGACCATTTTTCATTATCCGGATTATGATTCCATTGCCACTGCAAACCTAAACGCTTGCCATCAAACTCGTCTGTTGTCGCAGGCACCTTCACTTTATGATTCTTTCCGACAGTCGGTTTCGGATATGTAATGGCATCTTTCCCTCCTACACCCAATATGGGCCATCCGTCTACCCACTTGACCGGCAATAAATAAGGAACACGTCCGATCGGACCACGATCTTGCATAATGATGAACCACCAATCTCCGTTTTTCAACTGAACCATCCCTCCTTGATGTAAACCGTTTACCGGATAGGAAGTGTCATCCTGAATAATTACTTTGGATTCATAAGGTCCATAAATATTTTTCGAACGAAGGCAGACCTGCCATCCTTCCGTCCCACCCGCCGGACAAGTGATATAGTACATTCCATTTATCTTATAGACATGAGATCCTTCCATTCCGGCTCTTTTACCCGATCCGCGGGCATCATCTACGCCTTTATTCCAAATTTCGACCGGCTTGCTTTTGACGGACTTCACATCTTCATTTAGTTCCGTCACATATAACTTATGCTGTCCATGCACAACATAGACTTTCCCGTCGTCATCGAAAAACAACCCCGGATCATATAAATATTCCGGAAATATAGTCCGCACCCAAGGTCCTTCCGGCTTCTCAGCTTCACAAACCGAAAAGTGTCCGGTTTCCGTACCCCAACCGTAAGGCGTACAAAAAGCGACATAAAACTTACCCTTGTTATACCGGATAGAATTAGCCCAGGAACCATTCAAATAAAGTTCACCGCCTTTCATATCGTAGCGAGGATCTTCATCATACCGATCGACTGCATAGCCGACAATTTCCCAATTCACCAAATCTTTAGACTTGGCGACCGGCGATCCCGGCACATAATGCATACTGGTAGAAACAAAATAAAAATCATCTCCAACCCGGATCACATCCGGATCCGGCCAATCGCCCCACATCAATGGATTGGTGAATGTCCCGTCTCCATTGTCCGGAGTCCATACCTGTTGTGCCTCATGGTAAGAAGACTTAAACAACAAAAGCCTCCTATCAAAAATGTTTTAATCTTCATCAGATATCCTTATTTATTAATTACTATTAGAGACATCTCACCCAAACCTGCACGCCCTTCGGAGACATCCTCGATGGTCAAACGGACATATTTCACTTCACGGTCAACAACCATCGGTTTGAATTCCCATCCTGTACATTCCCGCTCATACAACAATTCCCAATGCACACTGTCAGTGGATGTCTCCACCTTGTGTTTATAAGAAGAACTGTCTTTCTGAAAAAGGATACGGCTGGCAGCCACGTAAGTCGGACGTTCCAAAACCAATGTAATGACTTGCGGCAACTTATCCTCTCCTGCAATCCACCAGGTATGGTCGTCATTATCTATAATATTCGAAGCCGGATATCCGTTCTGGCTACTGCCGACCTGTACGGAAGCGATCTTCAAACGAGGTTTCTCCAGGATACGTTTCTGCCACAAGGTAGGTTTGATCACTACGTTATCTTCTTCCTTACCACCAAACAGGCCATGTTGTCCGTCCGCCACGTAAGCCCCTTTATACGGCTTCGTCACAATCTCCGCCTCACCTGCCGATAAACCTTTTGCTGTCGCTTTCACCGTTATCTTGCCGGCTTTCTTCGTCGTACGGACAAAAGCAAAGCCAACGCCACCTTCTACCTTCTGAGGATTTATTCCGATTCGGCGAATCGTATCTCCTATCAGCACACCTTCGCCGGACACCTGAATCATTATTTCCTGCCCGGAGTCATAAACCAGCGAGCCGTTCTTATCACAAACCTTGATATAAACAGGGATCATATCCGATCCATCGGCTATGGGGATAATACAGTCTGTCTTGATATCCACGACCAAACGATCCGCCTTTTCCGGCGTACTTACACGGTGCGTAGCCACGACTGCTCCTCCAACCAGAGCTTCGGCCTTCAGCTCGCCGGCCTCATACCCTCCGGCATTAAAGACAAAGACCGGGCTTCCCCCTTTTTCTACGACCGAACGGTATAGTGGCGTTCGTTCTTCCCGCGTCTGCGTCCCGATCAGCTTATCGTTACGATACAACCGGACTTCGTCACAATTGGAGAAAACCGTAATATCCGTGGTGGAAGAGGCTAAAGCTGCGGATGCATTATAGGAAGCGATAAAGACCATCGGCCCTTCATATAGCCCCGGTTGTGAGACGGATTTATCACGCATGCTTTGCAGCATATAGTAGCTGAATTTCGAACAACGGTTGATATCCACAACGCCGCTATACATGGTTTCATCCTGGCTACCTCGCGCATAATCGTTATAGCTCCAGACAAAATGTCCCCCCATATGCGGATTGGCATCCAACATACACCAATCGAAATATCCTCTACCGTTCAACTGTTCGATACGGCTACGGCATTGACGCATCTGCTCTTCCTCGTTTTCTTGTAGACTGACACGCGGCTTTTCGCCAACACCATCTCCCCATTCACGGGTAAACAGAGGCTTGACAGAGATAAAATCTTCCGGATAGTTACTCATCACATCCCCATCTTTCGGGAATTTGGAGGCCTGTTTATAAAAGACATCATAATAAGGTTCCATCTCTTCATGACCGAAATAATCACCAGCCGTGTACATCTGGTCACCCGGATATTCGGCATGCGAAAGGTCAAAGATCTCTTTCGCCAAAGATACCGGATAGCGAGACTCGTTCAAAGCCGTTTCCCAGAGCACGACAGACGGATGATTCCGGTCACGCCGGATCATCTGGCGCCCGACCTCATAAAGCCGCTTGATGAAGGTCGAATCCGGATTATAGAACTGCCAGCCCGGAATACATTCGACCACCAATAAACCGTATCGGTCGCACGCATCCAGAAAAGCGGGATCATTCGGATAATGGGCCGCACGAACAGCATTATAACCGCCGCGTTTCAGATCGATCACATCTCTCACCTGCATCGAGTTGGATGCGGCATCGCCGACATAGGCAAAAGCCTGATGACGATTTGCACCGCGCATATACAGTTTCTCTCCATTGATAAAGAAACCCTCTTCCGCAGTATAGCGAATCGTACGGATACCGATCTCACGAACTGTTTCGTCCAGCACTTTATTTTCAGACAGCAATTGGGTTTGCAACGTATAAAGATTGGGATCGTAGGGATGCCACAAGGCCGGTCGTTCAACAATCAAATCCTGTCCGACTGTCCAGGCAGACCGTCCAGGCAGATCAACAGGGGTCTTTATCTCCGACACGACACGGCCGGTAGAATCTTTCAACCTGGAAAGGACAGACAATGTTGCATCCTGGTCTGTCAAATTACGGATATGAGTTGCCACATGAGTCTTTGCTTTTTCTTTTGTCACTTCAGGAAACGTAACGAACTGCCCTCCGCCGGCAACCAGATCTTCCTGTAACGGATCTGTTACATAAATCTTATCCGTAATCTCCATCCGGACATCCCGGTAAATACCGCTGTAATAATAGAAATCCATCTTATCTTGCGGTTTCCCCGGAGGTGTCAAAGGATCGTATTCGGCAGAGACACGGACAGCCAGGACATTATTTCCCTCCCAGTCGATCCGGTCTGTAAGGTCTGATACGAATCCCATATAGCCGCCATGATGTTCCGTAATCTCTTGCCCGTTCAGATAAACAGTACAATTGGTCATAACTCCTTCGAAAGAAACGACTATCCGTTTATCTTTATACTTTTTAGGTAGTTTAAAATAACGACGATACCAACCGATCCCGTCATAAATGGAATTTCCTCCGCAATGTTTCGTTTCCAACTGCATGATATGCGGCAAAGCGACAGCCATCCACCCGGAATCATCCAACTCCCTCCGGCTACCATCCTTTACTTCTCCCCGGTAAAAAGCCCAGTCTGTATTCATATCCAGGACTTCCCGACCAGAGGAAGCAGAAGTGGGAGTACAAGCATAAGTTATAACAATAAGAACGAGAAAGGAAATAATTTTATAATTCATAACCTCTATCTATTTATTTATTATTTCTGACTTCAGCCGCATCAATGTAAGGAGCTATTTCCACAGCATTCAAAACTGCACCATTTTCAGTCTGACGTAAGCCCATTACTAATACGTTCTTTTCTTTCCCCCAATTTAACCAACATTCCGGTAGATAGTATTCACGTTGTGGACCAACTTCCCAATGACGACCGATATTATGTCCGTTCAACCACATATATCCATTGCCGGAGGCATGGATGCGAGCTAACCAAGGAATCCATACAGCAGTATTCTGTTTAGGAAGCTCGAATTCGATCCGATACCAAGTGAAAAGACCATCCGGCTCTCTTTTCGGTTGTACATTATTCCCCTTATGAGGTATTTCACAAATCGTATCCAATGTTACAGACTGCCAGCCTTCCGGTACAAATTGCGGCTGTATCCAACCTTTTGTCACACCTGCCATATCTGTAGCGCAATCCCATTGCAACGGATGGGTCAGAGCTGATTCAACAACAGAAAGACCTCCTTGACGGATACCGGCCAATTCCTCCATAGGGAAATAACCATGGGCATGTCCTAAATTTTCATACACTGCAATGATTTCATTATCTCCTTCTTTTAAAAGCCCGGTCACATCAAAACGGTTATCATATTCATCCGGCCGAATACGTTCAAAACAATCACGCGTAGTCCAACTTTGCGCATCTGCATGATCCGGGAACAAACGTTTGGCTTGTTTCCCATTTACCTGCACAGAAACGATATCGCGAGTAAACATATTAAATAACAGGTAACGCTCGTCCACAGCCTGCTTTGCTGCCAGTTGCACATGTGCCCGATACAAACTGTAACGGAAATCGTTTACCCCCAAATCGGACAAAGAGACCAAACGCGGCAATTGCATCCAATCAGCCTCGGTAAAGGCATCTTCCTTCTTTTGCACAGAAGCTATACGAACGGGAGCCGGCAAACGGGACGGACGTAACGGACGCATCTGTTCCTGCGGCCACCATTTTCCCTGCTTGGCAGACTTACCAGCCGGGATCACTAAAACGTTCGAGCCCAAAGCAGGCATGTCATAATCGACATCTATCGGATCGACTGTCATCATCTTGTCGCCGCCCGTTTCGGAAGCTGCAATCAGGACTTTTTCGCCATGCTGGTTGATATTATACATCGACTCGGTCGGACGATCCAGCTTACCGGGAATCAAGCGAGCTTTTCCTTTGACCGGATTCTTCGGGTCCGTATTGTGCAAAAAGACAAAACGGGTTCCATCGGCTGCCACCCGGACACCACCGAACAATGATTTCACTCCTCCTTCGACCTTGCAAGGGCCACCGGTCGAACGGACCAATTGAGGTTCAAAAGTTCGTATGAACTGTCCGATTGCCTTCGCTGCATAATACTTATCGCCCAATGCGCCATTTTCGCGGATCGCAGCATTGTAATCATAGCTGGTAGTCATACCACGCGCTCCCCATCCGGCAAAGTGGGTCCCGCCAAAAAACATATAATAGTTGATGCCGGTGGCTCCTCCCAACAATGACATCAGGCCTACAGCCTTAAAATGGCGTGCATCCGAATAATGGTCTTCGCTCAAACGTCCTGTCACCAAAGAGAACCATCCTCCTTGGAGTTCGGTCACGAATCCCGGCGCGTCCGGCTGTGCCTTTTTCAGGTTGCTCATACGATAAGCGCAATCAGGGGCGGAAGAAAGGCCAACATAATAATTGTCGCTATCGAACACTTGAGACAAATCCGGTTCCTGGCTGCTACGGCACTCATTCGTCAGACAAGTAAAGACAGGAATATCCAGCCCGCTCTTGCGGACAGAACTATAAAGGGCTTTCAACAATTTTCCCTTTCCGTCGCAGTCATGATGGTTGTATTCATTCTCGATTTGAATCAGGATGATCCCTTTATCGCCAACCGGCTTACGTGTGATCTGTTCATCTGCCACAGCTTTACAAACAGCATCGAACCAATGCTGCGCCCAGCGGATATGTCGATAATCCGCACTTCTCAACCAGAAACCCTCTACACTTTCCGGACGGAACTTGGCCAGCCAACGCGGATAACCGCCTCCCGAATACTCGGCACAAATAAAAGGCCCCGGACGGACGATCGTATAAAAACCGTATTCTTCCTGCGCCATCTTCAGCCATCGCTTCAGATCGGAAAAATCGAACCGGGTCGTATCATCCAGGCTAAGCGGCATGGTCCTTTCATGCCAGTTCCAGGGTACATAAGTCTCGACCGTATTAAATCCGGCCTCCTTGATCTGACGAAAACGATCTTTCCACAATTCCTCCGGACAACGGAAATAATGAAAGGCCGCACTATAAATTAACATATCCTTTCCTTCAATTGTCATGCACGAACCGTCATAGCGAACACGTTCCGGATGAACAAACTTCTTCTGTGCAAAAGACAATTGGCTAACAAAAACCATTAAAGCAAGCAATAAGCTTCTCGAGATATACTTCATATTTATCTATTAAAATTCATAACATTTCCACAATAAAGCGGTACATCAGTGAGTCTTCGTTCATTAGTGCTGCCCGGCATTTATCGCCAGGCAGCACTACAACGACACTAAAAGACTTGATAACAGATGCTTTTATTATATTTCATTTTTTCCTATTTTCAAATGTAAACCATTCCAGATTCATCAAATCCTGCCCGTTGGAAGCAGGCGACGCTGCTTTGAAGACCAACACTAAGGCTCGCTTGCCCGTAGCCGGCTTGATCTCAGTCTCATGTATAGCGTAAGCGACTTCTCCATCCATCGATGCCACTTCGCAGGTTCCTAACAGTTCACCTGCCGGATCATCCAGATGTATCTCAATCTTACCAGCTTGATTCTTCCCCCATGTCTTACATACGAAATGAGTGACCATTGACGCATCGAAATCATAATATTTCCAACAGGCACAATCACCATTCCGGATTTCAGACAGATACTCCACTGGAATATCATCAGCCGGACGACGTACAGCGACTGTCATATTACCCGACATCAGACAAGCCCTCGCTGCATCCATTCGCAATAGAGGAGAAATAGGCCCTCCGGCTCCTTGGGTGGTCATTTCGGCTTCCTGAATTGTTCCGTCCGGATTAAAGAAGATCGGTTCAAGACATACCTTCCGCATAGAAGTCCCTCCATGAGTAGGACGGTGATAGAAGATATACCATTGTCCATCTATTTCTATAATCGAACCATGATTATTCTCGACCCTCCGGTTACTATGCAGATTGTCGACGATAACACCTCGATAGGTATAGGGCCCAAAGGGAGATGTCGCCGTTGCATAGTTCAACGTAGCACAATTCGATTTGCCATGTCGTTGGTGGCCGGCATATATATAATAGTAAGTCCCGTTTATCTTACGCACAGAACTGGCTTCATTAAATGCATGTTCCTCATACGTCAGTAAACGTTCATGAACTTCCCCTTCGATGGACAACATATCTTTACTCAACTTCGCCCCTTTCGCATTTCCTTGTCCCCAAAACAGATAAGCCTGTCCGTCGTCATCAATAAAAACAGAAGGGTCTATTCCTGTGATACCTTTTATCGCCAGTCCGTTTTTAAACGGTCCGTAAGGAGAAGAAGAAACCGCTACCCCTTCGTTTTCACCATCGGCAGCCAGACAGTAATACAGATAATACAGCCCATCATGATATATGCAGTCCGGCGCATAAAGCACCTCTTCCGTATAATCGGTCTGCTTCCCGGCTCCCTGCGTCGCAAAAGAAAACTGTTCCACATCCCAATGAACCAGATCAGAAGAGGACATCACATGATAGGAATGGGAACACCAGGCCGTTCCCGGTTCATCCCGGGAACCATACAGATAAATCTTTCCATCCGGCATCAGCCTTACTTCCGGATCTGCAATATAAACCCCAGCCGGTACAATCGGATTAAGCATCCTGCCGTCGCAACGCCCGGATATTTTACTTCGTCTTGCAACTTTGCCTGTTTGGAAGTGCAACCGATGGACAAGATTGTGAAGGCAGACACACACAATAAATTAAATAACAAGACTTTATTCATGGTAACTTAATTTTCTATCATAATTTTCATTTCCGCCCTTTCCAGCCCTTTCGATTCAACAATCAGATGAAGCGGACCATTACAACCGAACCGGGCTTTTACAATCGCTAAATACAAACCATTAAAAGCTGGACGCGTGGTTTCCTGAAAAGGTATCAAACAAGTAGGATCGCCGTTATCCGTTGCAATAACTTCACCTGAACCTACTAATGTACATGATATGACATTTTCGGCAGTCGGCACTTCATTTCCATCTTTATCGGTCAAAGAAACCTTTACAAACACCAAATCCTCACCATCCGCCTTAATGGATGTTTTATCCGGTGTCAGTTTTAATTTAACCGCTTCTCCTGTCGTTCTCACTACTGTTTCAGCCCATTTCTGATTTTGTTTGTAAGCGACAGCCTTCAATTCGCCCGGTTTATAAATAACATCATCCCACCGTAAGCGATACTCGTAAGGTAGCTTCTTTTTCTTTCCTAACGATTTCCCATTCAAAAACAGTTCTGCCTCATCACCGGATGTATAAACAAAAACAGGTGTCACCTCTCCCATCCTATCTGGAAAATTCCAATGCGGTAAAATGTGTACCATCGGTAAATCCGGTAACCAACGGGACTGATACAAATAATAACGATCTTTCGGGAAACCGGCTAAATCCACAATTCCAAAATAGCTACTTCTGGAAGTCGGACGATTCTTTTCTATTTTTTCCAAGGCTTCTTTTTCCTGTGCCATCTGCTCACGGTTCAGAGCTTCCGCATGATTCAACAGAACACTGGCATCACTGTTAAACGGGGTCGGCTCGCCCAAATAATCAAAGCCGGTCCAGACAAATTCGCCGCAGATGGCGGGATATTTATCCAAAGCTGCAAATTCCCAGTCGGGCAGTCCTCCCCATCCGGGTTCCGTCAAATCATAAGAAGAGACATGATGTTTACGCGGGAAATATTCACCACGCGAGCTCATCGTCGAACTTGATTCACTCGAATAGCCCGAAAGGTGCTCATGTCCTTCTTTATTCAAAAACTTACCATAAAAATCAGGTCCGCCATACACGCCCGCCGCATAATTCATTCCATGTACATCCACTTGCAACTCCGTCCCATTCATTGCCGACTTACTGGGATAAGATGCTCCGAATGTCACCGGACGAGTATGATCGAAACGATGTACCACCTCCGTTAGATGACGGGCAACGCCTTTCTCCGGTTCATATTGTTCATGCACTTCATTGCCGGTACTCCACATGATGACCGACGGATGGTTGCGATCCCGGCAAACCAACGTCTCTATATCTTTTTCATGCCATTTATCGAAAAGAGCACTATAATCATTCTTTTTCTTCCCGACCGTCCAACAATCAAAAAGTTCATCCATCACAAGAAACCCCATTTTGTCTGCCAACTCCAACAATTCCGGTGCAGGAGGATTGTGGGAGGTACGCAACGCATTACAACCAAAACTCTTTAAAATCCGCAACTGGCGTTCCAACGCAACCTTGTTTATCGCAGCCCCTAATGCCCCCAAATCATGGTGGTTACACGTTCCATTGATCTGTACACGTTTCCCGTTCAGCAAAAAGCCATTATCATGTGTAAAAAGGATAGTGCGAAAGCCAAAAGGTGTATCATACACATCCACCAATTTGTTTTTATCGTACACCGAAACACATGCCAAATAACGATGAGTATGTTCCAAATCCCATCTTTTGGGTGATTTCACACGCAAAGAAACCGAGTCCGCCACAGAGGATCCGGCATCCAAAAACATCGAACGTTTGGTTGTCGAAGCCACTTTTTCACCGATGACATCATTCGCATCCAATTCATAAATATCAACAGTATATTGCCCTTTTACCGCATATTGCCTGTTATTTTCCACCTCCACATGAACGAATGCCGTAGCATAAGTATCCGTAATTTCAGGAGTCGTCACGAAAACACCCCAATGCGCCACATGGACCGGTTCGGTTTTTACCAAACGAACATGCCGATAGATACCGGCTCCCGGATACCAACGCGAACCGAACTTTTCCGTATCTAATCGTACAGCCACAACATTATCCGCTCCATACAGAACATACGGCGTCAAATCTACCTGAAAAGAGCTGTAACCAAAAGGACGTTCCCCCACTTTCTTTCCATTCAGCCAAACCTCGCATTCGCCATCGCTCCGTCAAAGTCCAGATAAAACATCTTCTTTTTATCTTTGGCTGACACTGTAAAATGTTTCCGATACCAACCGATTCCCTGCCAAGGCAATTTTCCGGTATATCCGTCCAAATCAATACGGAAAGGCCCTTCAATTGCCCAATCGTGCGGAATATCCAACTTCCGCCAGCTCGTATCGTCAACCTCGTACGCTTCAAGCGAATCCGGTTCAGGCAAACGTGTTCCATCTGCCTGCAAACCAAACCGTGCAAAACGCCAGTCCCTATCAAAATTCGATACGTTCCGTTGCCCCCAAGCTGATAATCCGAGCAAATTCAGATATGCAATTACCAAAAAAAATCCGCACTTCATCTTTCTCTTTTTTATACTTGTTATACGCATAAATACATTCTCTTTCAAGTAAAAAAATATAGCTTTTATCCCTGTATATGTCACAGGACTAAAAGCTATATCTTTTACATGAGACACATCAAACAATTAATGCAACCACCATTTATCCTCTTGTTGCTTAATGTTTTCGTTTTGGTCGATAGAAGCTTGAGGAATAGGCCAGAAATAACGGCCTTCACCCTCTGCCCAAATACGTTCTTCGAAAACAAGCGGATTGTCGTGTTTCTGAGTTTCAGGATTCCAACGTTTCCATCCATAAGCAGGTCCATTGAGTACTTTGGGTGCAATACCCCAACGTATAATATCGTAGTAACGCAATCCTTCAAAAGCTGTTTCTACACGACGTTCATGACGCACTTTGGCAATCATATCGCTTTGACTGGTCACAGCTGGATATTCGGGCATTTCGGCACGATTACGGATATCGTTAATGAGACTCAAGGCTTCGCCTAAGTTTTCGTTTAACTCGATCAATGCTTCAGCCCTCATCAACAGAACATCAGCATAACGGAAGATCGTTATATTTTTATGACCTATCCAACGATCAGGTTCCTCCCCTTCCAGGTCAGTCCACTTGGTCAACAAAAAACCGGTACTTACAGGTTCTTTACCAATGTAATCGCGGCTATTGGGATCTTCTACGCCATAATGTGAGTCAACTTTACCGCCTTTAATCCATTCCCATCCCGGATGAATAATAGTTGATTTCAAACGAGGGTCACGGAATTCGTATTCGCCATAACTCAACATACCCGCTTGGTCCAGAGCAGCACGTTCGGCAGCGTGAGGACAATTCAACGCTTCACATTGATCGTAGGGGTGACCTTCGATACATTCGTATTCATCGACAATATTCTGCAAAGGAAGCAATCCCTTCCAACCACAATATACAGATGAAGGATAAGATAGATTGTTATTCAAGCTGTGAGTCTTCAAAGAAGGGAAGTATTGACGTTCAAAAATCACTTCGTTGTTGTTTCCATCTGCTTGAGGCCGGAACAATTCTTCGTAACTATGCTTTTTGGGATCGCCATCGTAGGCACGGTATAAACCATAACGACCACCGTCTATAATAGCTTGAGTAGCTGTCAACACTCTTTTATAAAGATTATCCGTCGATTCCTTACTATTCTTCAAGAAGCTAATATATTTTGATTTAGCAGCTTCATGCAAAGAGACACGAGCAATCATAGCATTTACCACATCCTCGGTAACACGGCCTGATTCAAAATTGGGAGCTTTCTTAATGTCTACTAAACATTCTTCCAGTTCATTAATCACAAATTCGTATACATCGGCACGAGGAGCACGAGTCAGTGCACGCGACTCGTCTACAGTCAATACTTTATCCACCAAAGGTATATCCCCAAAGAAGAAAAGCATGTCATAGTAGTTCAATGCACGGATGAAACGTACTTCGGCACGCATATGTGCATATTGTTCCGGAGTGACATAATCTTTAGACAATTCCAAACCATGAAGCACATAGTTCATCTGAGCAATGGATTTGTATTTCCATTCGTCTTCCAGACCACGAGAGGTGGGGCGTAAATCACCATTGGCAAAATGTTCTAACCCCCACCAAGTCGAGTTATCGGACCAAGCGTCACGAAAAGCGATGATGTTATCGCCATCACCTTGGTAAGCATAATCATAACATCCGTCTACCATCATTTGGGTTTGCTTGGCGTCTTTCCACCAGGCATCTTCTGTAATTTGATCCAACGGAGGTGTTGTCAGGAAGTCGTCGCATCCTGTTAAGGCAACAGTACAAAGCGTTGCCATCATGATATGTTTTAAAGTTTTCATTACAATATCTTTTTTATTCAATTAAAACTGTAGATTTAAACCAAATGAGTACGTTCTGGACAACGGATACGTAAACGCATCAAGTGTTTCAGGGTCGTATCCGGGAGTAAAGTTACTGATGGTAAACAAGTTGTTTGCCGAGAAGTATAGACGGATATTTGATAATCCTGTTTTCTTCAACAAATCGTTCGAGAAATTATAACCAACCTGTAAGTTCTTCAAACGTAGATAACCTGCATTGATCATCCAAAAATCGGATGTCAGATGGTTGAATCCTAATGAGCTTGTAGCTTCCAATAGACGAGGATATTTAGCGTCACGATTGTCTTCAGACCAATAGTCTAACTGATGCTCGAAGGCCGGACCTTTACCTTGGTCCGATAAAGGACGAATGCTGGGACCATTCAATATATAGTTACGTTTACCAACTCCTTGCATGAAGATACTAAAGTCAAATCCTTTCCATGCACCATTCAGCGTGATACCAAACAAGTAGTGAGGATCACGGTCACCAAGAACCACACGGTCGTCAGCATCAATCACACCATCATTGTTCTGGTCTTTGTACTTCACATCGCCCGGCTTGGCATAACGGCGGCTGTATACGGCAGAACTTTCAACTTCTTCCGGAGTTTGAAACAAACCTAAAGCTTCATAACCGTAGTAAGAGTTCATGGCAAGACCTTCAGCTGTATAACCATCTTTCCAAGGACTCGTTCCACCTAAGTCTTTTACTTCATTCTTATTATTAGACAAGTTAGCCTGTACACCATATCTGAAGTCACCAATCTTATCATTCCAACTCAATTCTAATTCCCAACCTTTGTTTTGCACCTCACCAATATTGACATTAGGTTTACCAAAACCATATTCCAAAGGTACGGGAAGACCAATCAAGATGTCTTTTGTATTCTTAAGATAGTAGTCGAAAGTCACACCCAAACGGTTATCCAACATACGGGCATCGAAGCCAAAGTCTAACATAGAAGTCTTTTCCCAACCCAAATCAGTGTTTCCCAGTCCACTTAAATAAGCCGACAAAATGTATTGATTGCCCAAAGCCGCGTTTCCAAAGCCAATAGTAGAGTAGCTCGGATAAAGACCAATACCGGTAGTAGCACCTGTCAACCCCCAAGAAGCACGAATTTTCAAATCATCCAAATAGTTTCGTGTTTTTTCCATAAAACTTTCAGCGCTGATACGCCACGCTGCCGATACAGAGGGGAAGGTAGACCAACGCTGGCCGCTCGCCAAACGTGAAGAACCATCCGAACGCATCTTCAATGAAAGTAAGTACTTACTTGCATAGTCGTAGTTTAAGCTACCTATGAAAGAAGCAATTGCCCAGTGAGTAGCCGAACCATCGTTTGACCAGTTCTCTTTCGACCCGCCATCGAGCACATGGATAAGATCGGTAGGGAATCCGTCGCGATAAGCACCCACGTGATCCCACTTTTCATTTTCTTGTTGATATCCGGCCAAGACGTCAAAGTTGTGTTCACCAAATTTCTTCTGATAAGTAAGCAAAGCCTGTAAGTTATAGTATTGGTTAAAGTCACGTCCTTCGTCCAAAGCATTTTGACCCATATAAGTTACCTCCTGGCTGTCATAATCAGTATAACCTACCTGACGGTAGAAGGTAGTCGATTTTCCAAACTTAAAGTTCACGTTGGCAATACCTTGGAACTTCAAGGCATCCCAAATGTCGTACGTCACCTTAAAAGTACCCGATGCATCGTGAGTGTCATTCAAATTGTGACCTCTTTGGTGCAGGTCAGCCATAGGGTTGACTACCGATTTGGGATTCATAGCATAGCTACCATCAGTATTATAAGCTATATCGGTGGGGTTCATTTTATACACATCGATAATGAGACCATCCATACCATCCACTTCGTCTTTTTGTCTCAAGATGTAACGCATATCGAATGACAAGTTCAACTTTTTAGTAAGTCGAGCATCAACGTTTGAGCGAACATTATATACTTTGTGCTGTGATTCAGGTAGCGCGCCAGTTTGATAATCTAATCCAGCACTCAAGAAATACTTCACATTCTCAGCACCACCGGTAGCCGAAATAGAGTGGCGAGTGGTGATACTGTTTTCGAACATCAAATCCACCCAGTCGGTATTACCATAATGATTAAGATCGGATCCATCAGCATATTTACGTATTTGTTCTTCACTATAATATTGATTTTTACCGTCTTCCGGCTTTAAATTGTACATAGCTTCATTACGCATACGAGCGTATTTTTCCGAACTAACCATCTTAGGCATTTCAGTTGGAGTGTTTACACCTACGTAACCATTATAACGAAAAACAGGCTTGCCTGCTTTACCACGCTTGGTAGTAACCAATATGACACCATTTGCTGCACGCGAACCGTATACAGCAGCCGAAGCAGCATCTTTCAAAACGGATACACTCTCAATATCTTCTACGTTCAAGTAGTTAAAATTCTCAACATCAGTAGGAATACCATCGACTAACAACATGGGTGAAGTTTTATCATCTGAATTCAATGATGTAGCACCACGCAACTGCATACTTGAGGCTTTGCCCGGACGACCGGACTGAACAATAGACAAACCCGGTACTTGACCTTGCAATGCATCAGCCACAGAACTAACAGGGCGATTTTCCAAAACATCAGCCTTAACAGAAGTTACCGCATTAGTCAAGTTACCTCTCTTTACAGTACCATAACCTACTACTACCACTTCGTCCAACGCTTGCATATCTTCGCGCAATGTTATATTGATTACGCTCTCCTTACCTACTTTCACCACCTGTTCATTAAAACCGATATAAGAAATCTGCAAGCTGCTTCCCGGTGCGACCGTCAATGTGTATTTACCATCCATATCCGTCATCATTCCGTTGGTTGTTCCTTTCTCTACTACATTCGCACCAATAACCGGTTCGCCGTTTTCGTCCTTTACGATACCGCTTACCGTTTTCTTATTCTGTTGAACACCGGAAACTGAAGCTGACTCTGTAGAAAGAATAATTTTTTTATCCACCACCGAATAGCGCACATTCGTCCCCGAAAAGACCGTTTCCAACACCTTGAAGATATCACTCTTCTTCGTATTCACAGAAACCCGGCGATTCAAATCGACATGTTTCGTATTGAAAAAGAACGAAAAATCCGACTGGTTTTCAATTTCATCCAAAACTGATTGGACAGTTTGATTCTGTATATTCAAACTGACAGTGGCTTTTTGAGCATAGCTGTTCGTGGCTTGAACCAAGCTGATCGAACAGAATAGTAAGAAGATGTATAACTTCATAACTCTTGGAATTTTGTTTAAGGTAAACCAAAGCGACTCTGGTACCCAAAACAGTTGGGTATTAAAATGTTTTTGCATAACTTTGTAGTGATCTGATTAAAAAAAATGATTTATTACTGCTTGTCGCCAAACAAGCGTTTTAAAGTTAACTCATTTCATCCGGGAAAATACGCCAATATTTTTCCGGATGTTTTTTCTTTAGGGAGGTCTGTTTCTCATGTTTACTTGATTTTTAATAGATTTCTATCCTCGTTTTTTCATTCATGGTATCCTGCGTATCCAAATAACGCCATTTGATATTAGATGATATTTTAAAGATTTCCAATATACGTTCCAACCGCTGATTACTGAAAGACCCGGTAAAAGCTTCCTTACGAAGCCGATCGTTGGATAAAACAAATGTCACATTAAACCGCTTTTCCAGCATCCGCAATGCTTCGGGCAAAGGGGTCGCCAGAAAAACGATCTTTCCGTCTTTCCAGGCTATTTCAGAGGCGCCACTCGTTTCTATCAGTTGTATCCGGGAGGAAGAGGAATCATAGGTCAGTTTCTGGCCGGGCTTCATTAAAACAGCCGTAGACCGTTGATTCTTCATATAGTCGAAGCGAACTTTCCCTTCGATCAGTGTAGTAGAGACAAAATCGTCTTTTTCGAACGCTTCGACGTTAAAAGAAGTGCCCAGCACCTCTATCTTCGTTTCATGCGGGGTAGAAATAACAAAACCATGTTCCGCATCTTTCTGTACTTCGAAAAACGCTTCTCCTTGCAGGGCAACCCTTCTTTTGTCCTTATCGAAGAAAGAGGGATAAGAGAGTTTTGATTCTGAATTGAGATGAACTCTGGTACCATCCGGCAAATCGACTGTTGTTGTCATACCCGGATTCGTTTTCACTTCAATCATTTGGGCGATTTCAACCGGACGAGGCTTCAGATTTTGTATACCGAAAGCAATCAAAAGAGGAATAAACAAAATCGCTGCAACGCGTTGCAGCCAAGTAACCATGGTTACTTTAGCATGTTCATTGCCCTTGCTCATCTTTTGGCAAACCGAAGACAAGGCTTTCTCCGTATCGACCGCCGACATGACCTGCATCGTATCCGTTGCTAAATAAAGGGTATGGATATGTTTGGCAATCCGGTAGTTTTCATCCGACTGCTTTATCCATTCCTCAACCATCCGGCATTCTTCCTCTGTCGCTTCACCGGAGCAATAGCGGGGAAGAATATATTCTATCATATTTGTATCAGGTGTTTCCATACCAGTTTATCGCTTGTTTATATAGTAGACAAGAGAAACCGGAAAGATTCCTAAACAAAAGGGAATATTTTTTTCAATATTTTTTTTCTATCGCAAAAAAGCTATCTTTGCGACCAGAGATATGAATGGAGAAATACTACAAACCACAGACGAACGCTTTTTACTTTCAGCCATACAGAATGGAGATCTAAAAGCCTATGGCATCTTGTTCAGAAGATACTATCCGATGTTGTGCGCTTATGCAACAAGGTTTGTAGAGCTGAAAGATGCCGAAGAAATCGTTCAGGACGTAATGTTATGGTTATGGGAGACCCGGCAAACCCAAACCTTCGAAACGTCATTAAGCCAATATCTGTTCCGGACAGTCTATCACCGTGCAATCAACCAAATCGTCCGCCACCAATCCCAATTAAGGGCAGACACGCTTTTCTACGAAAATATGCAGGAGATGTTGCAGGATACAGATTTCTACCAACTTGAGGAACTGCAAAAAAGGATCAAAGAAGCAGTGGAGGCCTTGCCCCCACTTATCGGGAGGCTTTTGTCATGCACCGCTTCGAGAATAAAAGCTACAAAGATATTGCAGAAATCCTGCAGGTATCATCCAAAACCGTTGACTACCGAATCCAGCAGGCATTAAAACAATTGCGGATAACACTGAAAGATTATCTGCCGCTGATTTTGTTATTACTGCCCAGAAATATTCTGTCGTAAATACAACACACATCCGCTATTCCCAACCAGATCGATAGTAACCCCATTACGGTTATCCAACTTGATATTCTTGATATCGACAACATCCTTTTTCTTTTCGGATGCCTGATAATAAAGTGTAGCGGTATAGCCTTTCTTGTTTTTCAGAAAATCAAAGGGTAAGGTGATTTGTTGCTGTTCTCCGGCATTCAACATACTAACATACCAATCGGAACCTGAGCGACGGGCAACTACAGCATATTTACCCATCTCTCCCTCCAAAAAGCGAGTTTCGTCCCATACTGTCGGGATAGAATTATAGAAACGGGTTACTGCATCTGTTTTGATCACAGATTCAGCAGAACCTGCACCACCAGCCCGTCTCGGTGATTTCTCGGGGCGATCATACCAATATACAAACTGCCAGGGGCTATAAAGAGCAACCAATTTAGCCAATTGGGCTGCACGTCCCCCCATCTTTCCTGTAACTCTTTCCGCAAAATAACAATTGGTGTAATCACCCGCTCCACAGATCATACGATTATATAACGTATAGATAGCCTGATCCAACGACGGACTTTCCTCATCACCACGGATACCTTCCTGAGTCAGTAAATTCGGATACGTGCGCGAATAGCCCGTAGGCCTATACTCGTCATGGATATCAACCATCAATTCATATTTGGCAGCTTTGCGCACAGCTTGATGCAACCATGCTGTAGCATACTGATCACCCACATTCACAAAACCATATTTTACACCTTTAATTCCCCATTTCTTATACAAAGGCAGAATTTCATCCAGTTGCTGATGCAGTGCTTTTTTATTTACATAAACAAGTATCCCAACTCCTTTTGAATTCGCATATTCTATCACTCGAGGCAAATCAAGCGGACCTTTCGAACGAGCCGAGTCGATCGTAACGGTAGTTGCATCCGATTTGGCATCTTCTTCCGCCCCATACCAACCGGCATCAAACAACACATAGGCGATATTGTTTTCGGCAGCAAAATCAATACAAGCCATACTGCCTGCCGTAGTTAACGTTACTTCACGAATCACCTGTCCAGGCTTGATCCAACTGGTATTCGCTATTTGATTCGGTTCATTCAAATTAAGGACGAAATAATTATTTTCGACCAATTTTCCCGGATGCCCGGCAACCATCACATAACGCCAGGGAGATTGATAGCCAGCCATATCCAGATTAACCTTTCCAGACAGTACAGATTGTACCCCAAAGCCAGTCTCACTCTTTTCCAACTTCATGCGGGAGTAATCGACAAGGGCAGCTTCCCCGATTGCCACAAAACAATTATTGTTTACCTGAATCACCTGCGGACGATCGGCAGCCCCTTTCAACGCACTCAACTTCGTTTCGGAATAAGCACCTTGCGCCATACCGGTCACCCAAGTTTTACAATCTTCCTGAAACAAAAATTGCGTTTTCTCATCGGTTACTGTACGGTTCCAGAAATCCAACTTATCGAATGCATAACGGAATGCTAATCCTTCATCATAGAGACGTACATACAAAACGATCTCTTTCCGGTTCTCATCCGACTGAAGGGTAAGTGCCACTTCATTATACCGGTCCGTCACAACAGAACGTTCTCCGTAAATAGGATGCCAGGCTGATCGATCGATTCTCTCTTTTGGCTGGAGACCTGCCAATTACCTTTCATAATATTTTCATCCAAAGAAAATTGTAAAGTCTTTGCTGTTACAACTTTTCCACCATCCGTGAATAAATCGATCTCTACATTCTTTCCTCCGACTTTAATATCGGCCTTCATTTTCCCAGCCGGACTAACAAGCGGGAAAGTAGCTTGCTCAGACCCACCCATGGATGGATTTTTCTTGATAACAAGACATGCTCCGCCGCCAGGAGCCAGCTTCAATGTCAGTTTATCATTGTTTGTCAGTTGTCGGGTTGCAACCTTCAGACTTTCACGGTTTGTCAGATAGTGGGCATCGTCGCCGTCCTCAATGACCTCGACAGTATATTTTCCTTTTTCCAGGAAAGAAAGAGGCAAATCTATCGTCCGTCCGGATTCATTCGTAGCGGCACCGACAAGGTAAGCTTCATCCGTTTCCCTCATCATAACGATATATTCCCCGATTTCACCAGCCAAGGTACGGCTCTCTTTCCACGGCATCTTCTGTGTAGACAGGAAGTTTAACAATGCCGGATATTTTCGGTAATATTCAGGAATATCCGGTAAAATGGTCACACCGGAAAAAGTGATCAACGTACGGGCAGCCTCCGAAACCAATGTAGAAGGAACCGGCTGGCTCTCATCCACACGCGTCGTATGTCCGGGACGAAGATCGAACATCCCATTGTTCATATCGACCGGACCCGCAACCATATTAACAAAGACAGTCGTCACAAATGTTTTAGGTTCGAACACATGATGTCCATCCAATTGGGCGTGGCAATATTCGCGTGTTACGGCATTCGGCCAGGTACGCATCTGTCCATAGGGATGAACCGGACCATCATGAAAATCGACTAACAAGTGGTTTTGCGCACAAAGTTCAGTAATCTTTTTCGTCCACTGATTCTTCTCCTCCTGTGTTCCACTCATAAAGCCGTATTTAACCCCGGCAGCTCCCCACTCGCCATACTGCTTCAACGTCTTTTCTATCGGAAATTTCTTCCCTCCGACATCATTCAGATAGAGCCAGATTCCGACGCCTTTCTGTTTTCCATACCCCAACAGCCGTTGGACATCTTGTGCTTTTTCACCTTTGACCGGATCAGAATCCGATTCGAACTCAGGTCCGTACCAATTAGCATCCAATACTAAATACTTAAATCCCTGTTCAGCTGCAAAATCGACCATACGGGTCCAGGATGGATAAGACATTCCATACGTAAAACCATCCCACACAGCTCCGTTGATACGCCAGTCCCAAACTGCCAATCCTGGCTTGACCCACGAAAAGTCATAACAAGGATCGGGATCCGGATTAAGCAACTCCAACAAATGGGAATCGGTCAACGTGCCCGGAGTCGTCCCATACAAAACGACACGCCAGGCTGAAGTATACCCCGGTGACAAACAGGCAGGCTTAGAAGCAACCGAAAAAAGCGATTCGCCCCCTTTGGATTGTAAGACAAGAGGTGCTCCTGTTTCCAGGCAGGCTTCATGAATTGCCATATAATGTTTATCACCAGCCTTGACGGTCATTACCGGCAAACGGGTTCCATCTGTTTCCGTCAACTTTTCCGGCCCTATATTATGATTCTCGCCGTTATAGAACCATGCCGTATAATTCCCGGCAAAATTATAGGCAGTCAATTCGGACTGCACATTTACACGTTGCCCTTCGCCTTCCGGTATTTTATAACAGAATGCAAAGCCGTCATTATATCCCCGGACTACCAGCTGCATCCACTTCGGTTGACTGGCCGGATTCCGCAAATCGATCATCAATTCATTAAAATGATCTTCGACCACAGCCCGTTTTCCCCAAAGTGGTTTCCATTCATTCCGGACTTCCCGGTCAGAGACGTTCTCTATTTTCCAACCGGAAGAAGGAACCGTCTCCTCTGATTCCAATCGAAAGCCCAATGGAGATTCTTTGATTAGTACCTCTCCATTCACAGCAAAAGTATAGGTCAACAAACCATCATTATGCCGTTGTATCCCCATCACTAACTTTCTGTCAGGAGAGAAAACCCGGTAATGTTCTGGCTGATATTGGGCACAGGCCATATCTACACCCAGCCATACCAATAGTAGAAAAACAAGTGTTACAGATTTTTTATTCATATATGTTTTTGTTGGTATTAATAATAGATTTACTTACAAAAGCCCATAATCTACCGGACAAATATAAGAACAAAAAGGGAGGTTTCCATCCCGGAGACCTCCCTTTAAACAAACAATCAACAAATGTGTCTAATGTGTCTAACCTAAATAATGTTATAGTGTTATTGGTGTACCGTTATAAAAGTCCAGGATCTTGGCACGGAAGATGAAGTTGTACTTGGCTTGTGCCTGTTCGGACAAACTCTGCGCATACTTCGTCTTGGCTTCGCTATATTCGAAGACGGTGCTCTTGCCGGCGGCATAGCGGTCTTCGGCATACGAGAAAGCTTCCTTGCTGGCAATGACCGATTTGTCGGATGCGATATATTTCTCCTGGGAGGCCGTTGCGTTATAGTAGGCCTGCTGGATCTCCTTATATAAGGCTTTCTTCGTATTCTCCATCATCAACTCGCGGTTGCGGATATTGATACGGGCGGAACGGACGCTGTTGCGGACCTGGAAGCGGTTGAAGAGCGGGATGCTCAGGCTGAAACCGACTGTCTTACGCCCGTTATTCTTCAACTGGTCGCTGAATGCGATATTATCATAATCTCCGTCACCTGAATAATGGTAGTATCCGTTGCTGTAGCTGGCTCCGAAATTCAACTTCGGATAATAACCGGCCTGCGCCACTTTCAACATCTTCTTCTGGCTTTCCAGCAGGTATTCCTGCTCCTTGATCTGCGGCTTGAAAGAGACGGCATGATCGTAGATATTATCCGGAGGCAGGATACTGCTCATATACTCTTCAACGGCATCCCCGGTTTCGGGAACGACGATATCGAAGTTCTCGCCGTCGCGTTCCAGCTCCAGACTCTGCGTCAGGTCGAGCAAAGCTAACTTGACATTGTTATTGGCTTCCGTCAGGGAAACTTCATCTTTCGCCAACTGCGCTTTCATATCATACAACTGGGAAAGGGGCACTTTGCCGTTTTTCACCAAGGCTTCGGTCCTCGTCACCTGCTCGCTGCTCAGCGCGACCTGCAACTCGGCGATCCGTTGTACTTCCTTATTATATAATACCTGTAAATAATAGGATGCGATATTGATCGAGAGGTCCTCTTTTGCCTTGTTCAACGTCTCGACAGCCGCTTTCAGGTCCAGCCGGCGGGCGGCGATATCGTTCGGGATTCTCATACCGTCGAAGATCGGCATGCTCAACGAAATGGAAGCCGAAGTATTGGCTGAGTTCTGGTCCACAATGACGCCGGTTTTGGACGGGGAACGGCCGAAGTCGAAGTTCTGTCCGACGTTGGCATTCAGGTCGGGCAACCAGCTGAACTTGCTTGTGTTCAGTTCCACTTCACGGCTTGCCTGCTCCTGTTGCCGCTGCTTCAGATCGATGTTATGTTCGATCGCATAGCGGATGCACTCTTCCAAAGACCATTGTTTGGCCGGTTCCTGCGCCCAGGCAAAAGAACCCGAGAAGAGTAAAGCTGTTGCTATTATCAATTGATTTCTCATTGCTTTCATATTTATAATCGGTAGTATCCGTTTTTATCTCTTTGCCGGATCGGCTATCGCACCGCGAATCTTATCACTCTCGGTTATGCCATCCTTGATCTCAATCCTGATACCATCGGACAAGCCTACTTGTACGGCACGCTTTTCAAACTTCTGCTCCGGCTTTTCCTGTGTCACGACCTGGACAAAGGTGGAATCGCCGCTAAACTCGACGCAGCTTTCCGGCACGGATAAAACATTCTCCGCACGCTTCAACACGATCTCGGCATTCGCACTGTAGCCGGCACGGATAAAGGCATCAGCCGGTATCTGCACGGCGGCTTTCACCTCGAACAACACGGCACCGTTCTCTTCCACGCCTTTCGGTGCCACATATTCCAGCATGGCGTCGAACGTACGGCTTTCCATGGCGCCGACAGTCAGTTTGATCGGCATACCTTCGTTGATACGGCCTACTTCCGTCTCGTCCACTTTTCCTTTAAAGATCATATTGTTCATATCGGCTACCGTGGCGATTGTCGTACCATCGTTGAAGGTATTGGACTGGATCACCGAGTTACCGACCTTGATAGGCACATCCAGAATCATACCGGTAATCGTTGAGCGCACCTGTGTCGTACTGGAGGCAGTCGACCGCTTAGAGATACCTTCACGGATAATTTCAAGAGCGTCCTGTGCATTCTCGGCCTCTTCCTGCGCCTTCTTATAGTTGGCAAAGGAGGTTTCGTAGTCTTCTTTGGAGATAACCCCTTGTTTATGCAGTTCTTCGTCACGCTTGAAAGTGGCACTGATCTGGTCGAGGCTGATCTTGGCAACCCGTACGCGCGATTCGGCACTGTTCAACTGGACCATTTCGGGAATCACCTTGATACGTGCGATGATCTCTCCCTCTTTCACCATCTGTCCGGCTTCTTTCAGCAATTCGGAAATGATACCCGACATCTGCGGCTTGATAAGCACTTCATCGCGGGGTTCCACTTTTCCGGTTGCCACTGTTTTCGTCTCAATCGTGTCCCGGGAAGGGGTTACCACTTCGTAGACGGTAATGACGGGCTGTGCTTTCTTCCATAAGAAGTAGAAAGTGCCGATAACTGCTGCTCCTACAAGTACCAGGAATATGATCCGCAGGATTTTTTTTTACGATACGATTCTTCATAATGATATCTTATTTTCAATTTTTAATTGCTTTTATTCTTCTCTGATTGCATCGATAGCCTTGATCTGCATTGCCCTCCAGGCAGGGATCAGCCCCGCCAGCAAGCCGCTGAACAACAGGATAACCGTAGCCGCCACCGCTGTCCCGATACGAATCTCCGGATTGGAGAAAAACGTGCCGTTCGACGAATCGCTTCCGCCACTCATCAAAGCATTGTTCACCACATCGAGCAAAAAAGTCCCGAGACTCAATCCGATCAGTCCGGCAAGCGAAGTCAAGAGCAGACTCTCACTCATGATCTGCGAAATAATATCGAACGGCTTCGCCCCGAGAGCACGTCGTACGCCAATCTCGCGTGTCCGCTCCCGGACAGTCACCATCATAATATTGCTGACACCGATAATACCCGCCAGCAAAGTTCCGATACCGACCAGCCAGACCAGGATATTAATGCCGGTAAACAAGAGGTCGAACGTCTCGAACTGCTTGGCAATGGTGAAACTGCTGATTGCATGCTCGTCCGTCGGCGAAATCTCGTTCTGCGAACGCAAGACAGTTTTTATGTCTTCCACCATCTTGTCGCAGGGATAACCATCGTCGGCCGTCGCACACAGGAACCAGAACTTATCGCCTTGGTTGGAAGCCTGCTGGAGCGTCTTGAACGGGAGCATCACACTCTCCTCCGTACGTCCGCCGATCTGTGCGCGGGGCTTCGGCTTGATCACGCCGGCCACCTGGTAATAAATGCCGTTCACCCGTATATATTGTCCGATCGGATCTTCATCGGGAGCAAAGAGGACTTCCCTCACGATACTGCCGATCAGGCACACTTTACGCCGCTCGATCATGTCTATTTCATTCAGCAGGCGTCCCGCCAGGATATGCTGCGTCTCGATATTGAAATATTCAGAATAGACGCCACGCACGTTGTACGTACCGGCTTTCTGTCCTCTTACGACATTATTCTGTCCGCCCCACTGCATAATCATCGGCGAGAGATAGCGAACACCTTTCACCCGCTGGCGTATCGTCTCCAAATCGCGGTTACGCATCTGCCAGTAGCGGCCTTTCTTATATCCTTTATAGGGTTCACCGGTCCGTTCCGAGAAGAAGAAAGCCGAGTTGGTCGAGAAACCATCTACATTCTTCATGACCCCGTTCTTAAACGCGTTACCGGAGCCCAACAGAATCACTAACATCAGGATTCCCCAGAACACGCCGAAACCGGTCAGTATGCTACGGGTCTTATTACGGGTTATCGTCACCCATATCTCCACCCAACGATCTATATCAAACATGAACATAATATTGAATTATGAATTTTGAATTATGAATTATTCCTCTCGCATCGCCTCGATAGCCGTAATCTTGACTGCTTTACGTGCCGGGAAATAGCCTGCCAGCACTCCGGCGCCTACAATCAGAGCCGTAGCGGACAAGGCCACGCTCAGGTTTACCGTCGGGTTCAGGAAGATACTCATATCATCCTGCGAAACATTCTTTCCGGCATTCATCATTTCCATAACGGCATTGATACCTTCCGTCAGTCCGATTCCCAGCACCATCCCCAAATAGCCGAATACCGCCGTAATCAGGATCGACTCGACAATGATCAGTTTCAGGATCGAAAAGGGAGTCGCCCCTATCGCTTTCCGGATACCGAACTCCCTTGTCCGTTCACGCACCGTTATCAGCATGATATTGCTCACGCCTACGATTCCGGCCGTCAGCGTCCCGATACCGATCACCCAGATAAAAAGGGCGATACCGTTCAACATGCCGTTCAGCATCATAAAGTCTTCGAGTGTGCTCCACATACCGATCGCCCTCCGGTCTTCCGGATCGAACTTATGGCGCAGCCCCATCTGCTGGCGGAACCGTTTCTCAAAAGCGTCGTATTCTTCTTGCGTGGAAATACCGTTAATGGTAAAGATGATGTCATCCAGCCCGTATCCGGCATTGTATAAAGTCTGAGCCGTACTGAAAGGGATATAGGCCGGAGCGTTGTTATCATTGTCCTCCGCTTTATAGACGCCTATCACCTGGTAAGCGACACTTCCGGCATTCACATATTTGCCTAACGGGTCAGCTCCTTTAAAGAGCACCTCTTTCATACGGGGACTAAGGACGATCACCTTCCTCTTTTCCCGCACGTCTATATCATTGATAAAACGCCCGTTGCCAACCGTCATCTTGATATTGTCAATGATAGCCTTTGACGGATGTACACCGTTCAGGGAGTAAGCATTATATTCTTCGCCATACGAAAGCGTATCGCCCCGGCTGATATTTGCCGTAATCAAATCCACTTCAGGATTTTCACGCGGTATGGCGATCAGGTCTTCATCTTTATATTCGATCCGCCGGTTCGTCTGCATTCCCTGATAGGGTTTGCTTGTGTAGCGCGGCCATGTCTCTACCCGGTTCATACTGAGATTACGGAAGTTAGACATGATCCCATTCTTCATCCCGTTTCCGGCGCCCAACAGGACAATCAGCATAAAGATGCCCCATGCCACCGAAAAACCGGTCAGGAACGTACGGAGCTTATTCTTTTTGATCGTGCTCCATATCTCGCGGAAGTTATCAAAATCAAACATGGCCCCGTCCTTTTTCGATTGTTTCTATCAGGCCGTCTTTCACACGGATAATACGGTCTGTGGCATCTGCCACGGACTGTTCGTGCGTGACGATTACCATCGTCATCCCTTCCTCGTTTACATTACGGAGAAGTTCCATCACCTCGACTGTCGTCTTACTGTCGAGCGCTCCGGTCGGTTCGTCCGCCAGGATCACCTGTGGTTTGGCAATCAGGGCGCGGGCTATGGCGACACGCTGTTTCTGTCCGCCGGACATTTCGCTCGGCATATGTTCCGCCCAGTCTTTCAGGCCGACCATATCCAGATATTCCATCGCCATCGCGTTTCTCTTCTTGCGGTTTATTCCCTGATAATACAAGGGCAGAGCGACATTCTCCATCGCATTCTTGAATGAGATCAGATTAAAGGACTGGAAGATGAAACCGATCATCCGGTTACGCAGCTCTGCCGCACGGGTTTCGCTCAGATTGCGGATCAACTGCCCGTTTAAGGTGTAAGTTCCCGTATCGTATGTATCCAGTATTCCCAAAATATTCAGCAAGGTGGATTTTCCCGATCCTGATGCTCCCATAATAGAGACCATCTCTCCCTTTTCTATATCCAAGTCTATGCCTTTCAAGACGTGCAGCGGTGCACCATTGAAATACGTTTTGTTAATTCCTTCCAGATGAATCATGATATTTGTAGTTGCTTTTATCTATTAGACGAACATTTTGAAAAATCGTTACACAAAAAGGAAACTATTTTGTTATTTATTGCCACAAATATAGGCCCTAACAAAATACCTTGTATCACATAGTACTGATTATTACAATATATTAACAACCCGATGCAAGGCCGGGAGAAGCGGACTTCCTACATCAGACCGGCGGCCTGCCGTAGAAAAACCAGCCAACTGCCTTGTAATTCCGATTGTCCCGGCACCTAATTCCGGCCGCCTCCCATCCAATCCTTGTTCGACCCGGGTCGAACAGCTGTTTGACGGAGGTCGGACAGCTGTCTGACGAGTGTCGAACAACTGTTTGACCCGGGTCGGACAAGGATTAAGTGGGAGGTGAACTAATTTAGGATGCTCATCCTTCCTAATTATCTCCTACATCGGCAAAAACATCTCCCTATACATTATATCAAGAATGCTTCTTTTTCTTTTTTGGAGAGAGACTGAAAGACAATATCATATGAGTCTTTTACAAGTTCTTTGATCTTGTTGTCCGAAACATCCTGATTGAAATAAACGCTAATCCAATATTTCTTATTCATATGCCAACCGGGAGTTATGCCGGAATACCGGGCCTGTAACTCTCCCGACTCGTCAGGATTGCATTTGATACAGCAAAAGTCAAACACTTCGATATTTACAAAACAGAACCATTTACTTCCCACATAAAAACACAGGACATCCCGGCTATACTTATCCGCCACATTCGGGAAGGGCATTTTCTCATATACGCCTTTCAATGAGAGGCAATATTCTCTAAATTCTTCAACATTCATACGCTCTATCTTTTCTATCCATTTTCCTGCTGTTTCTTATCCATCACAATATCAGTCAGTTCCTTATAGAAGGTCTGGTACTCCTTTTCCGTTATCGCCCGTTGGGTGGTAAGGATGACTAAAGGATGTGCATGATAGCCGTCGCGATAAGGAGGATGAGTGTGCGGATAGGGATTTTCATGGAAACCGCATCTTTTATAGAACCTCAAGCGCGCTTCCGAAACCTCATCGACGACCGGATCTATTTCCAACAGGACGATCTTTTCCGTCGACCGGATGAAATCACGCAAGATGGCGCTTCCGTATCCCGCGCCTCTCAATTCCCGGTTAACGGCAAAATGCTCGATATAAACAGATCCGTCAAACTCCCAATAAGAGATAAACCCGATAAAGACATCGTTTTCTTCATATCCGGTCAAATGATAACGGGTAGAAGCGAAAGCCTTTTCCTGTTGCATTTCCGTTCTCTGCTCGAAAATGGGGAAGCTAATCGAATAAAGGTCCTTGAATAAGCTATAGAGGGTATGTTTTGAAGAGTCTATATTTATGTATTCCATAATTCCGTATTTACTTGTTTGCAGGTGACGAAAATACACCATTTCACCCTAACAGCCAACTTTGGCCATCCATTTTTATCCAGCCATCCGGCAATACTTTTTACCGGTTCATTTCATTCTATTGCCAAGATTAACGTACCTTTGCATCCCCAAACGAAAGAAAATATATAACATTAATATAATATGGTAACAATAGGGACACCAAAATCGGCCACCGCAACCAAAGTTTTGCTTTGCGGTTCCGGCGAATTAGGAAAAGAGTTTGTAATCGAGTTGCAGCGTTACGGCGTGGAAGTGATTGCGTTGGACAAATATCCGGACGCTCCGGCGATGCAGGTTGCACACCGTTCATACGTCGTATCGATGCTGGACGGAGAAGCATTGCGCGAAATCGTAGAAAAAGAAAAGCCCGATTATATCGTTCCAGAAGTGGAGGCGATCGCGACACAGACGTTGATGGAACTGGAAAAAGAAGGATTCCACGTCATCCCGACCGCCCGCGCCACCTGGCTGACGATGAACCGCGAAGGCATCCGCCGCCTGGCAGCGGAAGAATTGGGCCTGCCGACTTCGCCTTACCGTTTTGCCGAAACGGAAAAGGAGTTCATAGAAGCTGTAAAAACAATCGGAATGCCTTGTGTCGTTAAACCGATCATGAGCTCAAGCGGCCACGGGCAGAGCGTCATCCGCAAAGAAGAAGATATCGACCGCGCCTGGCATTATGCGCAGGAGGGCGGACGCGCCGGCGCCGGCAAAGTCATCGTGGAAGGATTCGTGAATTTCGATTACGAAATCACCCAGTTGACGGTTCGCCATATCGGCGGCACCTCGTTCCTGGAACCGGTCGGACACGTGCAGGTCGACGGCGACTATCGCGAATCCTGGCAGCCCCAGGCCATGAGCCTGTTGCAAAAGAAAAAGCGCGCGAGATTGCGGGCAAGATAACGGAAGCGCTCGGCGGACGTGGCATCTTCGGTGTCGAGTTGTTTGTAAAAGGCGAAGAGGTGATCTTCAGCGAAGTATCTCCCCGTCCGCACGACACGGGCATGGTCACGATGATCACGCAGGATCTTTCGCAATTCGCCCTGCATGCCCGCGCGGTATTGGGCTTGCCGATACCTAACATCGCATTCCACGGAGCCGGTGCTTCGCGTGCCGTAGTGGTCGAAGGGGACAGCAAACAGCTTTCATTAGGTAATCTGGATAAAGTCCTGGAACAACCGGACACACAAATGCGTTTCTTCGGCAAACCGGAAGTCCACGGACACCGCCGTATGGCCGTGCTGCTGGCCCGCGGACTGGATGTGGCCGATGCACGCCGGAAGACAGGGGTGATGATGGAGCGGTTGGAGATAATATTATAATATTCAAGACTTCTCCAGAGCTCTTCGTATATCAGTAATAACATAAAAGCGCCTGTCAACAATCCGAACAGGCGCTTTTTTAATATTTCTTCTATAAAGAATCTATTGTTGCAGCATCCAAGCCGGTAACGCTCATGATAGTTGCCACATCTAAACCTTGTGCTTTCATTTGGGTCGCAGCAAGACGCATACCTTTTTCGATTCCTTTTGCCATGCCCTTTTCGATACCCTTTTCGATACCTTTTTCGATACCTTTTTCGATACCTTCTTTAATCCCCTTTTCTATACCTTCTTTTATACCTTTTTCTACCCCTTCCATATATCCTTTCTCTATTGCATAATCTAATACGCCCTGATTATCCCGATATATTTTAAGGCTCTCTTCATATTCCATACGTTCCTTCTTGTTCAGGTTGACTATTTTCGCTAACCTTTCCAATTTTTCAAATAGCTGCTTCTGGCCTTTGAATGGTAATGTTTCCAACTTCTCCATATACTTTAATGTATAAAGCCAATAATCTAAACTCGTTTTACATTCAGCCTCTTCTTTATTAAAGAAAGGCATCTCCAAATAGATCTGGCGCATCGTTTCACTCATTTGTTTTCCTGTTTCACGATCTGCCAATACGATATCGGTACGCACTTTATCCGTTTTTCCGGATTTAAAATTCAGCAGGAAAATACCATATACCGGATAAAGTTCAAACCTCCAATCATTTCCACGTCGGTCCTGACCACTGATAATACGACAAAGATAGTATAATCCTCGTTCATAAAAATAAGTTTGGGGAGCATTTTGTACTTCGACAATAAAAATACGTCCATCCTTGTCTTTACATTTCAAGTCAAAAACTGCCGCACGACCGTCCGTACTTTCCGCCGGCATTTCTACATTCAAAAAAGATAATTCCGTGATTAACCGTTCACCTTCGAACAGGCCGTTCAACAGGTCGATAAGGAGTTCTTTACTGTCTTCTTGTCCGAAAAGATGCTTGAAGCCCCTATCTACAAAAGGATTGATAAATGTTGCCATAGTTATATGGTTTTAGGTTGTTGTCATCCAATAGGCGAATGATGCGCCAAATATCTTGTTTTTATTTTGAAAAAACAAACATTCTTAACTATTAATTTCCTTTCATATCGAAAAGAAGAATTTTATCTTTGTACAACAAGAATACAGCCTTCCGTGTTTTGTTTATAAAAAGAAAGGAATGTAGAAATGAGACTGACATATATCTATCACAGTGGTTTTGCGATCGAGGCGGACGGCTTTGCCATCCTGATCGATTATTTCAAGGATACGGGAAAGTCACCTGACAAAGGATTCGTACACGAGAAGTTGCTTAATCGCGCGGGAACATTATATATATTAGCGTCTCATTTCCATCCCGACCATTTCAACCCGGAAGTGTTGGAGTGGAAAACATATAAAAAAGACATCGTCTATATCTTCTCGAAAGATATCCTGAAAAGACGCCGGGCGGGGAAGGATGACGCCCTTTACCTGAAGAAAGGAGAGTCTTATCAAGACGAGAACTTGCGAATCGAGGCATTCGGATCGACAGACTCCGGCATCTCTTTTCTGATCGATGCCGAAAGTAAACGCCTTTTCCATGCCGGCGACCTGAACAACTGGCACTGGAAAGACGAATCGACTTCCGAAGAAGTGGCGGAAGCGGAAAAGAACTACCTGAAAGAGCTGGACGACCTGGCGAAAGCGACCGACAAACTGGATGTCGCCATGTTCCCGGTCGATCCGCGTATCGGAACGGATTTCATGCGCGGCGCACAACAGTTCGTAGATCGCATCAAAACTAATATCTTTGTCCCGATGCATTTCTGGGAACGCCCGGCCGAAGTAGAGGCTTTCGGCCCTTATGCCGAATCGCGCGGATGCCGGTATGCACTGATTTCCGTGCCGGGAGAAGGAACGGAGGTTTGAGAATTAAAAATGAAGAATTAAGAATTAAAAAATAACACCAATAAGAGTCTATGGAGATAAAGAGTAGATTTGATCATTTTAATATTAATGTCCTCGATCTGGACAAGAGTATTGCGTTTTACAACAAGGCGCTCGGACTGAAAGAACATCACCGCAAGGAGCGGCAGACGGTTCGTTCATCCTGGTTTACCTCACAGACAACGAAACCGGCTTCCTGCTGGAACTGACTTGGCTGCGTGACAAAAAAGAAGCCTACGAGTTAGGCGATAACGAAAGCCATCTTTGTTTCCGCGTGGCAGGCAATTATGACGAGGTGCGCGAATATCACCGCGAGCTCGGATATATATGCTTCGAGAACACGGAGATGGGCTTGTATTTCATCAACGACCCGGACGATTACTGGATTGAGATTTTACCTGCTAAATAACATATTAGGTAACATATTCACGCCTATTTCGGTTTTTTTTGAATAAAATCATTGCTCCTTACCAGATTCCTCTTATATTTGCTTTCCAGAAAAAGCATTATTAATCTAAAATATAAAATCATGGAGAAGCCTTATGTAGTAGGTATCGATATAGGTGGTACCAATACTGTTTTTGGCGTAGTAGATGCAAGAGGTTCAATCTTGTACAGTGGATCAATCAAGACTGGTAAATATACCGATGTTGACGAGTATGTTAGCGATCTGGCAACAGGTCTGAAATTAGTGATCGACCAGGCTGGCGGCCCGGATAAAATAAAAGGTGTAGGCGTTGGTGCTCCTAACGGGAACTTCTTCAACGGCTGTATCGAATTTGCCCCGAACCTTCCCTGGAAGGGTAAAATTCCTTTGGCTCAGCTGATCAGCGAAAAGTTGGACGGAATACCCGTTGCATTGACAAACGATGCGAATGCGGCTGCTATCGGTGAAATGACTTATGGCGCAGCACGTGGTATGAAAGACTTTATCGTGATCACTTTGGGTACAGGTGTCGGCAGCGGTATCGTAATCGGCGGTAACCTGGTTTACGGACATGACGGATTTGCAGGTGAGTTGGGTCACGTGATCATGCGCCGTAACAACGGACGTCCTTGCGGTTGCGGTCGTCAGGGCTGTTTAGAGGCATACGCTTCTGCAACAGGTGTTGCCCGTACAGCACGCGAATTTCTGGAAATCCGTAAGGACGACAGCTTGCTTCGCGAACTGGACCCGGACGAAATCACATCCAAAGACGTATATGATGCAGCAATGAAAAACGACAAGTTAGCGCTGGAAATCTTCGAATTTACAGGAAACATCCTGGGTGAAGCATTCGCTGATTTCGTTGCTTTCTCAAGTCCTGAAGCGATCATTCTCTTCGGTGGTCTGACTAAATCCGGCGATCTGATCATGAACCCGATCAAACGCTCGATGGAAAAGAACATGCTGAAAGTGTTCGAAGGTAAGACAAAACTGTTATTCTCTCAATTGAAAGAAAGCGATGCAGCCGTATTGGGCGCAAGCGCACTGGGTTGGGAAGTAAAATAAATTTAATTGACAATTGACAATTAACAATGGACAATTAAGGAACGGCTTTCAGCCGATCTGAACGTGCCATCTACTAATTGTCAATTGTCAATTTTTAATTGTCAACTGCCATGCATCCTTTACACCAATTTGCGTACTGTCCGAAATGCGGAGCCAAAACATTTGTGGAACGCAACGAAAAAGCCAAACAATGCACCACATGCGGATTCGTCTACTATTTTAATCCATCCTCTGCTGTTGCCTGCTTCATCCGGAATCCGGAGGGAGAGTTATTGCTTGTCCGCCGCGCCAAAGAACCGGCCAAGGGGACGCTCGACCTGCCCGGCGGTTTTGTTGACATGCACGAATCGGCCGAAGAGGCCGCCCACCGGGAAGTAAAGGAAGAAACAGGGCTGGATCTGACCGATTGCCGCTACCTTTTCTCCATTCCCAACATCTACCCCTATTGCGGCTTTGACGTCCACACGGTCGATATGTTCTTCGAATGCCTCACCGAATCCTTCGACGGAGCTAAGGCGGAAGACGATGCCGCCGAAATAGTAATCCTCCCCGCCAGCCAACTGAATCCGGACGATTTCGGCCTGCAGTCCATCAAAAAAGCGGTAGGCCGCTATATAAAGTAATATATTTCTTATATTTGCAACTTAGAACTAACGGATACCGTTATATTTATATATATCTGTATTATAAAAGCTAAGGAGTGATGAAAAGAATACTTATTCCACTGTGCATAGTTGTGGGGAGTCATGTTGCGCATGGGCAACGGTCATACCAGTTTGATGCACCGGACCGCCTATTTGTAGAAGGGAAAGAGTTGTTTAGTTTAAAAAATTATGCCGGTTGCATCGACAAGCTGGAGGCTTATAAACAGCACTCCACCGACGCAGACCTGATTCAGGAGGCTGACTATATGCTGGTTTACGCCGCCTACGAGCAGGGACGTCCCAACGCAGACGAGCTTCTGAAAGACTACCTCGAAGAATATCCGGCTTCCCGTCACAGCAATGAGATTGATTATATGATCGGGTCCATCCATTTTGAACGAGGAGAATACGAGAAAGCAATCTTCTGGTTCAACGAAGCCAACATCGACGTCTTGAGTCCCGAACAACAGGAAGCCTATTCCTTCCGTCTGGCTTACTCGCTGTTGCAGACCGGCGAGATGGAAAAAGCGCGCGGCTACTTTGCCCGCATCGAGCAGATCGGCGATACATACAAAGAGGCATCGACCTACTATGTCGCCTATATCGACTACGCAATGGGCAAGTACAACAACGCCTTATCGAGTTTTCCCGCCTGAAGGAAAGCCCGAAGTTCCGCGAACAGTCGCAGTACTACATCGCACAAATCTATTTCATCCAGGGAAAATATGACAAGGTGGTGAAAGAAGGCGAAGAACTTCTCTCCCTCTACCCCGACAGCAAGAACAATAGCGAGATGTACCGCATCATTGGTGATTCGTATTACCACTTAGGCGACCAGAGCAAGGCGATCCAGATGTTGAGCAAATATGTTTCCACAACGGAAAACCCGCTCCGCAGCGACCTCTATATCCTGGGTGTCTGCTATTATAATAAAGGTAACTACAGCAGCGCCGTCAACGCCCTGAGCCGGACAGTCCGCCAGAACGACGAGCTGACGCAAAACGCTTACCTCTACCTCGGACAGTCTTACCTGAAGTTAGGCGACAAGAACAACGCCCGTATGGCATTCGAGGCAGCCGCCACCTCATCGTTCGACAAGCAGATAAAGGAAGTGGCGATGTACAACTATGCACTGCTGATCCACGAAACGGCCTTTACCGGATTCGGCGAGTCGGTGACGATCTTCGAAGATTTCCTGAACGACTTCCCCAATTCGAAATATGCCGACAAGGTGAACGATTACTTAGTCGAAGTCTACCTGACGACCAAGAACTACGAAGCGGCCTTGAAGTCGATCAACAAGATCAAGCATCCGAGCACCAAGATACTGGAAGCCAAACAAGACATCCTCTTCCAGCTCGGGACACAGGCCTTCACCAACGTCAAGTTGGACGACGCCGTCAGCCTCTTCAGCCAGGCGATCACACTCGGTTCCTACAATATGGAGGCCCGCAACGACGCCTACTTCTGGCGCGGCGAATCGTACTACCGCATGGGAGAATATGAAAATGCGATCTCCGACTACCGGACCTACCTGAACAATACACGCCAGCGCAATACGGATATGTACGCACTGGCCTATTATAACTTAGGTTACAGCTATTTCAAGCTGAGAGACTACAGCGCCGCCCTGAACCGCTTCCGCCAGTATGTCGACCTGGAAAGCAACCAGCAGGCAGCCTCGTTGGCCGACGCCTATAACCGTATTGGCGACTGTCTCTACCAGAACCGCCAGTTCAGCCTGGCCGAAGAGAACTATTCGCGTGCCGCCCAGCTGTCTCCTTCCGCCGGCGACTACTCCATTTACCAGAAAGGATTCTTGCTCGGCTTGCAGAAAGACTACAGAGGCAAGATCAGCGCCATGGACCGCCTGATCACCGAATATCCCGAATCGCAATACGTAGACGACGCCCTGTTTGAGAAGGGACGTTCTTACGTGCTGCTGGAAAACAGCTCTTCCGCCGCACAAGCCTTCGAGAAGCTGATCCGAGAATTTCCACAGAGCAGTCTGGCGCGTAAGGCAGGCATCCAGCTCGGTTTGCTTTACTACAATGACAACCAGCCGGAGAAGGCGCTCGCAGCCTACAAGAACGTCATCAGCAACTATCCGGGCAGCGAAGAAGCGAAGGTCGCTTTGCAGGATTTGAAATCGGTCTACATCGACCTCAACGATATCAACGCATACGCTAACTACGTAAACTCCTTGGGCGGCAATATCCGCCTGGAAGTGAGCGAACAGGATTCGCTGACCTACATCGCTGCCGAAAAGCTCTTTATGCGTGGCGATAACGACGGCGCACGCCGCAGCTTAGTCAACTACTTGCAGACATTCCCCGAAGGTGCATTCAGTTCGAATGCCAACTTCTATTTGGGAAGTATCGCCTTCGCCAAGAAAGAGTTCGACGAGGCAATCCAGCGCTTCAAATCGGTTATCGCAAGCGGCGACACCAAATTCCTGGAAGAATCGGTTGCCCGCACCGCCGAAATCGAATACTTGGGCAAGGATTACCCGGCAGCACTGGAAAGCTTCAAGCGCTTGCAGGTCGTAGCCGAAAGCCCCGAAAACAAACAGGCCGCCCGTTTAGGTATCATGCGTTGCGCTTTGCAGACCGGACAGCAGAAAGACGCGCTCCTGGCAGCGGACGAACTGCTGAAAGAACCGAAGCTCTCGCCCGAACTCGAAGCGGAAGCCCGCTACGTCCGTGCCAAAGCCTACATCGACCAGAAACAGGGGAACAAGGCATTGGCCGACCTGAAAGAACTGAGCAAGGATACACGTACGGTACACGGCGCCGAAGCCAAATACCTGCTGGCACAATTATACTACGACACCGACAATGACAAGGAGGCGGAAAAAGTGTTGATGAACTTCATCGAGAACGGCACGCCTCACCAGTACTGGCTGGCTCGCGGATTCATCCTGCTGGCTGACATCTACATCCGCCAGGGTGACGACTTCCAGGCTCGTCAGTATCTCACCAGCCTGCAGAACAATTATAATGGTGATGACGATATCGCCGGTATGATAGAAAATAGATTGGGTAAACTTAAGAACTAAGAAGAAGTGATGAAGACAATATACAACATCAAAGCACTGTGTGTGATGGCCCTGTTAGGAAGCGTCGCAACCGCCGGTGCACAGGAAGACAAGACGAAGGAAAAAGACCTGAACCGGGAAATGACACTCGAACGCGAGTACGACCCGACCGTACAGGATGCCAGCAAGGTGAACACGCTCCCGGTCATCAAAGAACCGGTTGTCAAGAAGATGCCGATCGACTACGCTACTTTCACAATTCCTACGGAACCGGAAAAAGAGATCAGCCTGCTTCCTTCGGGAAACATCATGACGGACATCCAATACAACAAGCGCCGGGGTTACTTCAACTTCGGAGGCGGCACCTACCTGAACCTGAACGGTGACTTGGGCTATCATATCCTGAGCACCGACAAGGACAAGCTGAACATCTGGTTCTCACATCGCTCGACGAATGGGAAGGTGAAATATTTCGACACGGACTTCGACAAGGTAAAGGCTAAGTTGAACGACAACATGGGCGGCCTCAACTTCAAACACGCCTTTGATAAGATGTCATTGGATATGGGGATCAAATATGGATACTCGGCATTCAATTACTACGGTCTGCCGATCGCTAACCCCGTATCCTCGGCGACATTGGACCCGGACAAGTTCGACCGTGAAACCAATCAGGTAAACCAGACGATCCAGGCAAAGATCGGCATCGAGTCGAAAGAAGATGCGCCCGTCGGCTATATGCTCGACTTAGGATATACAAACTTCTCGCACAAATATGCATTGAGCAAGGATCAGGACGGACCGACCGAACATACGTTCGACGTCAAGTTCGACTTGAACGCCCGTTTCGGTGGCGAGCAACGGATCGGATTAGGCGGTAACGTGGAATATTTTAACTACAGCCTGCCAACACTGAACGGACAGGAATATCTGGAATTTGAGAACCATGCCGAAGCAACCCTTTCTCCTTATTATAAGGTGGCGGGAGACAACTGGAATTTGAAATTAGGTGCTAACGTGATGTTTGTAACCGGTGATAACAGCAAGTTCATGGCTTCGCCCAATATCGCGGCGGATGTGGAAGTGGCCGACAAGACGCAACTCTACCTTGTTGCCGGCGGTAAACTCTACTCCAACAGCATGTACGATATGTCCCTGATCAACCGTTATATAAATCCGACGATGGAACTGCTTCCTTCGCGCAATTACCTGGACGGTACGGTCGGCATCAGAAGCGGTGTCGCTCCCGGTTTCTGGTTTGATGTATTCGGCGGTTATAAGATCACGAGTGACGAAGTTTTCTTCGTTCCGACGCTCCTTGCTCCAAGTATGCAAGGCGGTATTTTTGCCAACACCGGCACAGCTTTGCAAGCGAATGCCAAACAAGCATTCGGAGGCGTGAACCTGAAATACAGCTACCAGCAATTATTCGACATCAACCTGAAAGGCGTTTACAACCATTGGAGCGTAGACGACCTCGATAACGCTTACGGCAAACCCGAAATGGAAGTGACGGCAGGTGTGACAGTCCGCCCGATCAGCCAGGTCACCGCATCTTTGAATTATTACCTGGCCACCGGACGCAAGACTTACTTAGGAATGTCCGGCGAAGAAAAGATGAAGAACATCAACGAACTGAATCTGACCGGTTCATACACGCTGAACGACACCTTCGGCCTGTATCTGAAACTGAACAACGTCTTGTTCCAGAAGTACGAACTCTATTACGGCTATCCGCTCAAGAGTTTCAGTGCAATGATTGGCGTGAACATTAATTTCTGATTCATCTGCAGATAAACTTCATAACAAAGCCTCGCGGTGCTTCCGTGAGGCTTTATTATTTATGGATTCCACGTCAAGCTCTGGATTGAAGCACTATTGGCACCTGTAATGAAAGATTGAACGGTTTTAGTCTATTTATTTTATTGTTGGTATCTTTGCAACCAAATACGAAACGGACATGCAAGGGACAAAGAATCTGACGGAAGGACCTATCAAGAAGCAACTGTTTAACCTGGCACTTCCCATAATGGGGACCTCGTTTATTCAGATGGCGTATAGCATCACCGATATGGCTTGGGTGGGACGTCTGGGCAGCGAAGCGGTGGCGGCAGTCGGAGCTGTCGGTATTCTGACGTGGATGACGAGTTCCATCTCCTATCTGAACAAAGTAGGTTCGGAGGTCAGCGTTGCGCAAAGCATCGGGGCGCAGGAGGCGGAAGAAGCCCGGAACTTTGCTTCCCACAACCTGACTATCGCGCTGATTATCTCGATCTGTTGGGGATTGCTGCTGTTCGCCCTCGCGCATCCTGTCATCGGTTTCTTCAAACTGGATGCCGCCATTTCGGCACACGCTGTGTCTTACTTGCGGATTATCTCAACGGCTTTTCCTTTCGTACTCCTGTCGGCGGCCTGTACCGGAATTTATAATGCGGCGGGGCTGAGCAAGATACCGTTCTACGTCAGCGGAAGCGGATTGATAATGAATATGATACTCGATCCGCTGTTCATATTTGGCTTCGGGATGGGGACGGACGGAGCTGCCTGCGCGACCTGGCTGTCGGAGGCGACTGTCCTTGCGATTTTCATTTATTACCTGAAAAAGAGATACAAACTGTTCGGAGGCTTCTCCTTCTTCGTCCGACTGAAGAGCCGGTACAGCAAACGGATCTTTCAGTTAGGACTTCCTGTTGCGATGCTGAACAGCCTCTTTGCCGTCATCAACCTTATGATGGCGCGTACGGCGTCGACCTACGGCGGACATATCGGACTGATGACACTGACTGCCGGAGGTCAGATCGAGGCGCTTGCCTGGAACACCTCGCAAGGGTTCAGTACGGCACTGAGTACCTTTGTCGCCCAGAACTATGCCGCCCGCAAGAAGGAGCGCGTCCTCGGGGCTTATCATACGACATTGAAGATGACGGCGATATTAGGAGTCTTTTGTACTCTGTTGTTCGTCTTCTTCGGCAGCGAACTGTTCTCCCTGATTGTCCCGGAAAAGGCGGCTTACGAGGCGGGCGGCATCTTCCTCCGCATCGACGGTTATTCGATGATCTTCATGATGCTTGAGATAACGATGCAGGGCTTGTTCTACGGGACAGGCCGCACGGTTCCGCCAGCCATCATCAGCATCACGTTCAACAGCCTGCGCATCCCGATGGCGATCGGACTAACAGCCATGGGACTGGGAATAGCGGGTGTCTGGTGGGCAATCAGCATTTCCAGCATGCTGAAAGGAATCGTCTTGTTCGCCTGGTTCCGTATTTTACAGAAGAAGATATTGTGATAGTAACGAACTATTCCTTATTTTTGCCGGATAATAACAAATACTTAGTAAAACATTACCATAATGAACAATCCATTAAAGCCGGAAACCCTCTGTGTGCAGGGAGGCTGGCAACCGAAAAAGGGAGAACCGCGCGTCCTGCCCATCTATCAGAGTACGACATTCAAGTATGACACCAGTGAACAGATGGCCAAACTGTTCGACCTGGAAGAAAGCGGATATTTTTACACTCGTCTGCAAAACCCGACCAACGACGCCGTTGCGTCTAAGATTGCTGCTTTGGAAGGCGGTGTAGGCGCCATGCTGACCTCTTCGGGACAGGCTGCGAACTTCTATGCCGTATTCAACATCTGTGAGGCGGGCGACCACATGGTTTGTTCTTCTACTATCTACGGCGGAACGTTCAACCTGTTTGGCGTGACGATCAAGAAATTGGGCATCGACGTGACATTCGTAGACCCGGATGCGCCGGAAGAAGAGATATCGGCAGCTTTCCGCCCGAACACGAAAGCGCTGTTCGGCGAGACAATGTCCAACCCGGGCATGAGCGTGCTGGATATCGAGAAGTTCGCCCGCATCGCCCACAGTCATGGCGTTCCTTTGATTGTCGACAATACCTTCGCCACACCTATCAACTGCCGCCCGTTCGAATGGGGAGCAGATATCGTGACCCACTCTACGACCAAATATATGGACGGCCATGCGACAAGCGTCGGCGGCGCAGTAGTAGACAGCGGTAACTTCGACTGGGATGCCCACGCAGACAAATTCCCCGGCCTGACAACTCCGGACGAATCCTATCACGGCCTGACCTACACGAAGGCTTTTGGCAAGATGGCCTATATGACAAAGGCGACGGCACAGTTGATGCGCGACTTAGGCTCCATCCAGTCTCCGATGAACTCATTCCTGCTGAATCTGGGACTTGAAACCCTGCATTTGCGTATGCCGCAGCACTGCAAGAACGCCCAGCAGGTTGCCGAATGGTTAGAAGCAAATGAGCAGGTGGCTTGGGTCAACTTCCCCGGCCTGAAGAGTAATAAGTATTATGAACTGGCTCAGAAATATATGCCGAACGGCACTTGCGGTGTCATCGCTTTCGGCCTGAAAGGTTCCCGCGAAGATGCCATCCGCTTTATGGACAACCTGAAGATGATTTGTATCGTTACGCATGTGGCCGACGCCCGCACCTGTGTCCTCCACCCTGCCAGCCATACGCACCGCCAGTTATCGGACGAACAGCTGATCGAAGCAGGCGTAGCTCCCGACCTGATCCGCCTCTCCGTCGGTATCGAAAATGCCGGCGATATCATTGCCGACATCGAACAGGCGCTGAAATAGTATAATTTACCGGACGCAGATAACGCAGATGACGCAGAGTAACGCAGATAATATTTATTTTAATAATAAAAGTCTGCGTTACTCTGCGTCATCTGCGTCCGGTACTATGTATTGACTTTATTCCGTCCGGCTGATTGTGAGGATCTCAGAAAATGAGATAGGCCATTCGATTGCATTCATCAGGGTTTCAAATGCAATCCGAAAATTGAGGGGAACATGAGTATAACCGGAATAGAAATCACAGACAGTCAACGCAAGTAGCATCTTCTTATTGTAGTGCATGCCTTTCAAGACAACCAGGCTGGACAAGACCGACGCCGAACGCGCCTGTTCGAAGTCAGAATCGGCTATATTCATTTTCCCTTTCAATGATTGATAGTGACGGCAAGCCTCTATATCGTCTTCCGCCCCCATAGCCTTCATAACATCCAGTAAAACACAACATATTGCAATTCTTTCCGATTCACCTGAGCTCATACTGCTATTATTGCCGCCCTGCTCCCCTATGTTTGGCATCTATATGTTAAAAAGCGTGGGAACTGTAATCTACTATTCGAAACTGAGGCATCGCCAAACACCCATCGGACAAATAATAAACAACAGCCCACGCTTTATTCTATATACACGAGTATATATAACAAGCGTGAGCGTCCAGTTGTCTATTATCTTTGTCCGAGTTGAAAGTTGGCGATTTTCAGTTCCAAAGATAATATCTTAAACGCTTAAAGCTTCCTACCATAAAACAGCCGAAAAGTCAAAGCTCCGACGATTTTAGGTCTGCCACAAAGATAAGCAAAAACGATGAACTATATAGTTTACAAAGAAACATTAACAGATATGAATCTAAGATTTCCCGCAACCAAAAAGGGCGGCCTTTTACAGCCGCCCTCCCCAATCTTCCGATTGTCAAAAATCCCCCTTAGATATCGTGTAATTATTTCTCTACCGTAAACTTATAAAGGCATTCGCTGAAGTATTTCTCACCCGGACGCAGCACTACACTCGGGAAATTCGGCTGGTTGGGAGAGTCGGGATAATGCTGTGTTTCCAGGCACAAAGCACCGCGATGCGGATAGACAACACCCAGTTTTCCCTTATCGCCGGCTTTCGCCATTGCGTTTCCGGCATAGAACTGGATACCCGGTTCGTTAGTATAGACTTCAAGACCGATGCCGCTTTTTGCCGATACGGCTTTTGCAGCCAAAACATTCATGTCACAATTATTATTCAAGACCCAGTTATGGTCATATCCTTTACCTCTTACCAACTGTTCGAACGGCTCATCGATATGTGCACCGACAGCAACCGGCTGGCGCAGATCCATCGGAGTACCGGCTACATCTTCCAACACTCCGGTCGGAATCAGTGTCTCGTCTACCGGAACATATGTGTCGGCATTAATCATGATCGAGTGGTCCAGAATCTGGGAACCCGGAACGCCGGAAAGGTTGAAATAGCTGTGATTAGTCAGGTTGACAACGGTCGGTTTGTCTGTCGTAGCCTCGTATTTGATATCGACGGCATTGTCGTTTGTCAGCGTATAGGTAACCTTTACGTTCAGATTACCCGGGAAACCGGCTTCACCGTCTTTGGAAAGATAAGTCAGTTCGACAGTCTGGTCGTTCACCTGTTTGGCATCCCAAACAACTGTGTGGTAACCGTTCGGGCCGCCATGCAGGCAATGGCCGTTGTTGTTCAGCGGAAGCTGGTAGTCGTTGCCGTCCAATGAGAACTTACCGTGTGCGATACGGTTGCCATAACGTCCGATCAACCCGCCGTAGTTGTTATCAGGATTGTCGACATACTGCTGGATATTGTCGTAACCTAAGACGACATCCGTCATCTTGCCGTCTTTGTCGGGCACCATAACCGAAACCAGGCGTCCTCCCCAGTTTGTTACACAAGCTTCTGCACCATTCTGGTTTTTCAACACATATAATGCGGTCGGTTTTCCTTGTACTTCTGATACGAAATCAGATTTCATCAGTCCAGAAAGAGTGGCTTCCTCTTTTTTCTCCGCACATGACAATAAAACACACATTGCCATGACAGCCATACATAGTCTCTTCATCTTCGATACTAATAAATTAATGTTTGTTAGATATGCTGGCAAATATACAGTATTATTGTCAAAAACAAACGATGCTGCTGAATAATGTTGTTTAATACAAATCACTTTCGTACATTTGTGATGCTTAATAGAGAAAAATGAAACAATATTTAGATTTACTCGATCGTGTCCTCCGTGAAGGAGTTAAGAAAGAAGACAGGACCGGAACCGGTACATACAGTGTGTTCGGACATCAGATGCGCTTCAATCTGGAAGACGGTTTTCCTCTGCTAACGACCAAGAAACTGCATTTGAAATCCATTATATATGAACTGCTATGGTTCCTCCAGGGCGATACCAACGCAAAATACCTGCAAGACCATGGTGTACGTATCTGGAACGAATGGGCGGATGCAGACGGTAACTTAGGGCATATCTACGGTTTCCAATGGCGTTCATGGCCGGACTATAAAGGCGGCAGCATCGACCAGATCAGCGAGGCGGTGGAAACAATCAAGCACAATCCCGATTCGCGCCGCATCATCGTCAGCGCCTGGAATGTCGGGGATTTAGACAATATGAACCTGCCTCCCTGCCATGCATTCTTCCAGTTTTATGTGGCAGACGGACGTTTGAGCCTGCAGATGTACCAGCGCAGTGCCGACATCTTCTTAGGTGTTCCGTTCAACATCGCGTCGTACGCACTGTTATTACAGATGATGGCTCAGGTGACAGGCCTGAAAGCCGGAGATTTCGTACATACGCTCGGTGATGCGCATATCTATACGAACCACATCGAGCAGGTGAAGTTGCAGCTGACACGCGACCCGCGTCCGCTCCCCCGTATGGAGATCAACCCGGAAGTAAAAGACATATTCAGCTTCCAATACGAAGACTTTACTCTGACAGGATACGACCCGCACCCACATATCAAGGGTGAAGTGGCCGTCTAAATAAAAATAAAGACAGCAAGATTATTTAATTCGATAAGTTTATGAGTACTATTTCAATTGTAGCAGCTATTTCCGACAACAATGCTATCGGGAAGAATCTGGGACTGCTCTGGCACATGCCGGCAGACATGAAGCGTTTTAAAGACCTGACAACAGGCCACGCCGTAATAATGGGACGTAAAACTTTCGAGTCTTTACCTAAAGGCGGACTGCCCAACCGCAAAAACGTAGTACTGACGACCATGCCGGAAGCCGGTTTCGTCAATTGCTTCGCTTGCGAATCGATGCACGACGCTTTGGATATTTGCGAAAAAGAAGAAGACATCTTCATCATCGGCGGTTCCTTAGTTTACAGACAAGGATTAGGCATTGCCGACAAGATGTATCTGACCCGCGTACACGGCGAGTTCCCCGATGCAGACGCGTTCTTTCCGGTTGTCAACTGGGATCTGTGGGAAGAGGTGGAACGCCAGGAATTCGAGGCAGACGAGAAAAATCCGTACCCCTACACATTCCTGACTTACGTACGTAAAAAATAGAATTACTCCTATTTAACAGTAGTTTTACAACTTTTTGCTCTTTCTTTGTATCTATACACTAAAGGTTGTTTGTTTAACAAGTAAACTCATATAGATATGAAGATAAGAGCATTTATTGTTTTAGCCCTGATCGCTTGCGGAATATTGTCTACGGTATTCTACGTGCAGGCAAACCGGGCCTCCCTCGATGAGAAGGCGATAACAGAAGCCATCCAAACGAAAAACACGCCGCAGTTAATCCAGTCGCTTATTACGAAGATGAAGAATCAACTGGAGAAAGACAGCGAGACTTTCCCCGAACTGATAAAAGAGTTGGAAACATATACCGCCGTATGTCCTGATTCGGCCTCCGTCGCCATACTCCACTCCATGATTGCGGAGATGTATAACAACTATTACAGACAGAACCGCTGGAACATCAACCAGCGGACGGAACTGGCCGGTTACGTGCCCGACAATATCCGCGAATGGACCTCCAACCTCTTCACAGAAAAGATTAAACAGGAACTGACGCTCTCCCTCGAACCCGCCCGTTTGCTGCAACAGACACCGGTCGGCCAATACAACCTGATCCTGAAGAAAGGGAAAGACAGCCCCGAACTCCGTCCGACACTGTACGACTTCCTAACTTTCCGCGCCATCGAGATACAGCCGGCGGCAGAATGGTATAACGACCTGATCGCTTTCCGCCGCACCCAGCCGGAAAAGAAACCCCTGCTACTGGACGAATTGGACTACTGGCAATATAAATACGACAGCAGGCTGACAACCGCGGCAGACTATAAAACCGCATTAGACAGCCTGTTCCAGGTGTACGGAAAAGAACCGTTTGCCATCGAAATAGAGATCGCACAGATGCATCGCCTCCAACGCGAACGCTATCAGGGCAACAAAGCGCACCAGGATTCCATCCAGGCCGCCATCTATGCACTTTGCAAGGAAAGCATCGCCCGATATGCCAAAAACGACCGCGTCAACGCGTTCAAGAACCAATTAGGGCAAATGGAAATGCCCGTCCTGAACGTCGAATCGCAGAACAACGTCTATCCGGGAAAGAGCCTGACGCTCCGGATCAGATACACCAACACCCCGCAACTGACAGTCCGCATCTACAAAAGCCTCCGTCAGCCGCAGGAAGCCTGGCGGAACTATAATAAAAACAGCAAGAACATGCTGGGCGAGTTAGTGAAAGAGCAGACGTTCAAAATGAATATGCCCGACACCTACACCGAAGGCGATTCCACACTCTCCATTCCGATGGATAAATTAGGATTATACGAATACGTCATCACGGTTCCGGGCAAGCAACTGACCGTCTCCAACCGTTTCAGCGTGAGCCGCCTGGCCGCCCTTACCCGCAGCCAGACGAACAACTCGGAAGTACTCGTCACCGACCTGGAAAGTGGCAAACCCATCGAAGGCGCAACCGTGATCTACTACAAGACCGATATGATGAAGGGAACGCTTCAACGCCAGGGAGAAGTGAAAACAGACCGTTTAGGAATAGCGGTCCTTCCCGCCAAAAAGAAGATCGAACAAATCCGTCCGGTCTTCCGCGATGACACCGCTTCCATCATCACGAGCATCTATCCTTACGGCTCCTTCCGTCCGGAAAAGGAACAGGTGGAACTGTCTCTTTTCACAGACCGCGGCATTTACCGTCCGGGACAGAATGTCTTCTTCAAAGGCATCGCTTACGTAAAAGACACGGACGATCCGCATGTTGTGGCGGGACGAACCTATACCGTCACCTTGCGTGATGCCAACTACAAGGAAGTGGCAACTAAAGAACTCACGACCGACAAGTTCGGCTCCTTCAACGGCGAGTTTACCATACCGGCGCAGACATTAAGCGGCAGCTTTACCCTCGTGTCGGAAAGAGCCCGCACGAATATACGGGTGGAAGAATACAAACGTCCAACCTTCAAGGTGGACTTCCTGCCGATCAAGGAAGAGGTAACATTCGGCAAACCGGTCAGGATTACGGGTGAAGCGCAGACATTCTCCGGCATCGCCCTTCAGACAGGCGAGGTCAACTGGACCATCACCCGCCGCCCGTTCTGGGCACGTTTCTACATGCCGAATCCATTCGATTATACAACCGAGCAGGTCGCCAACGGAACGGCAAAGGTCGACAGCAAAGGCTACTTCTCCCTCTCCTTCGTTCCCGAACGGCCGGAAACGACCGGCATGCGTCCTGCCTACCAGAGTTATGAAGTAACGGCAACCCTGACCGACAGCAAAGGGGAAACGCAGGAAGCGCAATACACCTTCTCCGTAGGCGACACCGGCATCCTGTTGGATATCCAAATGCCCGGAGAGGAAATGGAAAACGACTCCGCCAAAGCGGTGATAACAGCCTATACGGTAAACAGGCAGAAAGCATCCGCCGAAGGCAGTTACACGATTTACTCCCTGTCAGACGAGAAAACAGAACCGGACCAGTTCGGCATGGATCAGTATAAGATAGACAAACTGATGACCGTCGGCACCTTCATCACAGGAGACGAACTCTCGCCCGCCCTGTTCCGCAACCTCCCGGCCGGACGTTACCGCTTGGAAGTGAAAGCGACCGACTCCAACGGAAAAGAAGTTTCCGCTAACCAGGACTTTATCCTCTACAGCCGCCGGGACAAACGTCCGCCGGTATTCATGCACACCTGGCTGATCGAGGAGCGCACGACCTGTGAGCCGGGAGAAGACGCCGAGTTTGTGTTCGGCACATCCGACAAGGATGCACACGTCTTATACGAAGTCTACAGCAGCGACCGGAAATGCACGGAACGGAAATACATCCGGATGAGCGATGAAAACCGGACGTTCCGCCTCCCGTTTAAGGAAACGGACGGAGACGGGTTTACCGTCACCTTCACCTTTGTCAAGGAAGGAAAGATGTACGTCAAGCAGGTTCCCGTCTACCGCCGCCAGCCGGACCGGAGACTGAATATCCTGGCCGAGACATTCCGCGACCACCTGTTGCCGGGCAGCAAGGAGAACTGGAAATTCCGTATTACGGATGCGGACTCCGTCGCCGTCACAGCCGAAGTGTTAGTCAGTATGTACGACGCATCATTAGATAAGATCATGCCTTTCGGCTGGTCATTCGTCCCCAAAAGATATATTAATCTATATGCCCCGCAATTCTCGGAAGGGACAGCCTTTACAAGCAACAACAAGTACGAGACGGGGACAAACAAGAACCTGCGCATACCCGAATACCAGTACGACCGCCTCAACTGGCAGGATGTATTGTCTTTAGGCTCCCGCTACGGAAGTAACCGTGTCTACGCATCCGGAGTCATGATGAAATCGGCGGCTGCCCCGGCTGTGGCCGAAGCCTCAGTATCACAGACGACAGCGCCGTTCTGGAAGAATCCGCCGTACAGGCCGACCAGGGCGTTGCGGATATCATTGCGGAAGAGGAACTGCCCGCTCCGATCAAGCTACGCGAAAACTTCGCCGAAACCGCCTTCTTCTATCCGGCACTCGTGACCGGCAAGGAGGGCGACGTTGCGTTCAGCTTCACGATGCCCGAAAGCAATACGACCTGGAAACTGCAACTGTTAGCACAGACGGAAGACCTGAAATACGGCTACCTGTCGCGCGAGATCATCACCAGCAAGCCGCTGATGGTGACCCCGAACCTGCCGCGTTTCCTGCGCCAGGGCGACGATGTGACAATCACGGCACAGGTCAGCAACCAGTCCGGCGAAACCCTCAGCGGACGCGCCAGCCTGGAACTGTTCGACCCAGAGGGCGACCAGCCGGTCGTCTGCCTGACCAAATCGCAGAAACCATTTACCCTGGCGACCGACAGCACGACAACCGTCAGCTGGTCTTTCCGCGTCCCCGCAGCGGCGAATGGCGTTATCGGCTGCCGCATCATAGCCGATTCGGACAAGGGAAGCGACGGCGAACAGCACCTTATCCCGGTTCTCTCCAACGAGATATTAGTGACGGAAAGCACCCCGTTCTACCTCTTCGACAAGAACGAAGAGGTGATCCGCCTGAAAGACCGTAGAGACGCACGGCCGTTCCGCACGACACTCGAACTGACGGCCAACCCCATCTGGTACGCCGTCCAGGCCCTGCCGACCCTCACGCAGCCGGAAGACGACAACGTCATTTCCTGGTTCGCCTCTTACTACAGCAACACGCTGGCAAGCTACATCGCGACGGCCCATCCACGCATCCAGCAGGTCATCAGCCTGTGGAAAGCACAGGGCGGAAACGCCTCCACGCTCTATTCCAACCTCGAAAAGAACGCGGAACTGAAAGACATCCTCCTGCAGGAAACGCCCTGGGTATTAGAAGCAAGCAACGAGACGGAGCAGAAACAACGCCTCTCCCTCCTTTTCGACCTGAACCGGGCAGCCGGGCAGCGGGAAATCGCCCTCCGACGCCTTCTCGACCTGCAAAGGCCGGACGGCGGGTGGAGCTGGTTCAAAGGCATGTATCCAAGCCAGGAAATCACACTCTATATCCTGAAAGGAATGACCCAGTTGGTGCAGTTGAACGCCATCGGGTATAACCAGCAGGAAAAGGAGATGCAGATGAGAGCGCTGAAGTTCATCGACCAGCAAATCCAGTCCGACTACAAAGCGCTCCAAAAGATCAAGAACTGGCAGAAAAACGAAATTTCTCCCTTGGAAATCGAATACCTGTTTGTCCGCAGCGCCTACCGCGACATCCCGGAACTGGGTTCGGCCCGCGAAGCGATCCGCTACTACACGAACTTAGCGGAAAAGCAGTGGAGCAAACAATCCATCTACGGAAAAGGTGAAATCGCCTGGCTGATGCTCCGCAACGGCAAGAAAGAAGTTGCAAACAACATCCTCGCCTGGTTGCGCAAGACGGCGACCACATCCGCCGACCGGGGCATGTATTGGGCGAACAACCGGAGCGGCGCAAGTTTCTTCACCTCACCGATCGACACGCATTGCCTCTTGATGGCCCTCTTCAACGAAACGTCGGCCAACCGGCAGGAGACCGACCGGATGAAGCAATGGCTCCTCAGCCAGAAACAGACGCAAAACTGGCCCTCCGTCCCGGCCACAGTCAACGCCATCTACGCCTTGCTGCTGACCGGAAGCGACTGGCTGAGCGACAGCAACACCTGCACCGCCGAATGGGGCAAGGAAACCTATAGCACCACAAACGGCGAGTTGGCCACCGGCTACCTGAAAGTCACCCGTTCGGAAGAAAAAGCCGTTGCATCCGGCGGAAACACCATCACCATCCGCAAGGAAGGCGCCGCGCCTGCCTGGGGAGCAGTCTACGAACAATACCTCCGGAACATCAACGACATAAAGAAACAGAAAGGCGCGCTGAACGTCGAGAAGATGCTCTTTGTCGAGACGAACAACGGTTCCGAACGTCAACTGCGTCCCGTCACGCCCCAGCAGCCGCTCCGTGTCGGCGACAAGGTTATCGTACGCCTGACTGTCCGCACCGACCGCACGATGGACTACGTCTTCCTGAAAGACCTCCGCGCCGGATGTTTCGAACCGGCTGCCCAGCTTTCCGGTTCGACCTATCGGGACGGAGCCTGGTATTACCAGTCGCCGACAGACGTCTCGGAAAACTTCTTCTTCGACCGTCTGCCCCAAGGCACATACGTCCTGGAATATGCCGTATATGTATCTCGCCCAGGTGAATACGCAGGCGGCATCAGCACGATCCAATGCCTGTATGCTCCCGAGTTCGTGTCGCATACGGAAGGAGGACTTTTAAAAGTCTTAGCTTCGGAGTGATTCGTATAAGGACAAGCTGTTCCCAAATAATAAGAGGTTGCCCGCAGCCAGGCTATAAAGTCGGGTGATGCGGAGAGCAACCTCTTGTTTATAAAAGTGATAATCTGTTAAATTGACAATAACCCCCATTTCGGACGTTTTTCTATTTCATCTGAAATCTTGATCGATTTTGGATTGACTCTTTTCATAGTTTAAGCTCCCCTTTCTGACAATAGGAAAAACGAGGTGCGCAGCCCGTTCCAGAAAGCGTGCAATTTGATTACCGGGAGGTGAAAACACCAGCAAAGTGATAAACCTTAACTCCTGGAGAATCGAATATTTGCGGACTAAGGCGGACGGCGTTCCAAATATCCCAAGGAATTTATGAGGGCTTGTCACCGTGAAGTGCGCAGAAAATTGCCGTGAAGTAACGCTTCATCGCTCTGAAGGTTGACTTCGCGCTATATGAAGTCAACCTTCAGAGCAACAAAGTTCCGGATCAGAGCAATAAAGTCCCTTTTCATGACGATAAAGTGCCTGATCATAGGAAAAAGCCCCTTTTTGACAACTGCAAAGCAGATTAACATTTGTTTTGTTTCGAATATCTTTCGAACCGAAAAAATGCGTTTTATACAATAAGCCTCCCACATCGCAGGCCCTCTTTCTTGTTATTGCAAATGCGCAACGGCCCGTTGCGCATTCGAGCGCATTGTTGCCCCAACCGATTTGTTTTTGACTTTCTGATAACAGTTTACCAATATTCCAATACATGGTAAGCATTTCTTCATTGGCTGCGTAAATACTCTCATCTTTTATTTCTTAATCGCAGATTTTTTGTCTAAATTTGCATCTTAAACAATAGCTAAATAAAGAGAAGATGAAACAGATTATTTTTATTTTCATGACAATCCTGCTGGCTACAGGAATGGCGTCAGCGCAAGGCAAGGCTGTAATTTCAGCAGATGAGACCTCTTTCGATTTCGGTACAATCAAAGAGGCGAACGGAAATGTATCGCATACTTTTAAGATCAAGAATACAGGCGAAGCCCCGCTCGTCCTGACACGCGTCATTGCTTCCTGCGGTTGCACGACACCGGAATGGACCAAAGAGCCGATCGCCCCGGGGAAGACAGGTGACATCAAAATCACGTATAACCCGAAAGACCGCCCCGGTCCTTTTGTGAAGACTATATCCGTTTACAGCAATGGTAAAACCGGTAGTTTTATCCTGACAATCCGGGGAGAGGTAGAATAATAACACAGGAAAAGCGAATCACTTAGAATGTTGAATAGAAACAAACTGATCTCTATCCTTGCCGGCATACTGTTTGCAACAAGCAGTATGCTGGCACAAAATAACGCCCAAATCAGCGCTGACGAACTCATCTACAACTTCGGAACGATTGGAGAGTCCGACGGATTGGTCAGCCACGTCTTTACAATCAAAAACACAGGTGACGGCCCGCTCGTCATCACACGGATCACGGCCTCATGCGGTTGCACGCAGCCGGAATGGTCCAAAGAGCCCATCGCCCCGGGAAAGACCGGAGAGGTGAAAGTGACCTACAACCCCAAAGGACGTCCCGGTCCTTTCTACAAGACAATCGCGATCTACAGCAACGGAAAGAAAGGCAGTTTCTCGTTAGGCATCAAAGGTAACGTGACGCCCAAAGAGGCACTCCCGATACTTATTTATCCGTACAGCATCGGCGACCTGAAACTGCAAACAAAGAATATCCTCTACAGCACGATTCGTCCCGAAGAGACTTTAGGGGAAAAAATCAGCGTAATCAATGAAGGAAAGACATCCCTGACCATCCATTTAGGGAAAACGGCCCATTACCTGAACGTCGTAGCCAACCCGACAAAGTTAGCTCCCGGCGAAACAGGCGAAATATCCATCCTGATGAATGCGAAAGAGGCTAAACGGAAGGGGCGCGTAGCAGACGAAATCCCCGTAACGATCGAGAGCATCGGACAGAAGAAAGGGACGGAAGGCGAGATACACGTGGCTGCCAATATCATAGACGACTTCAGCAAACTGACGGCATCCGACAAGGCGAAAGCTCCGATAGCCCAGCTATCCGGCACGCTGCTCGACTTCGGCAAACTGCCCGATAAAAGCAGCTTCATCCCATTGGTCGGCGGAAGGGTCAGCGGCACGATCGACGTGACCAACTCGGGCAAATCGCCGCTCATCATCTACAGTGCGACCTGCGACGACGAACGCGTAGCCATCTCCGGAGGTAAAAGAGAAATCAAACCGGGCACGACAGCCACCTTCAAAGTGACCGTACGCCCTAAAGAGATAAAGACAAAGCTGGAAGCCCTTATCAACCTCGTATGCAACGACCCGAACGGTCCGGTACGGTTAGTGAAGGTGACAGCAGAGAAATAATATGCCAATTATTCAATATGCCAATATGCCAATGCAGAGAAAGACTTCTTAATTGGCACATTGCATATTGGCAAACTAAATAATTATTTATTATGGAACATCCCGAAAACGACGATCTATACAAAGGATTAAAGGTAAACAAGGGAGTAGCTGACGTACCGACAGTCAATCCTTATCTAAAAAGAAGAGTTCAACGCAAAGAATATACTCCTTCCGAGTTTGTGGAAGGAATCCTGAAAGGAGACATAACGATCCTCAGCCAGGCTGTGACACTGGTGGAAAGCGCCAAATACGAACACCAGCAGGTTGCACAGGAAATCATTGAGAAATGCCTGCCGCATGCCGGCAAGTCCGTCCGCATCGGTATCACCGGAGTGCCGGGAGCCGGCAAAAGTACGTCTATCGATGCATTCGGCATGCACCTGATTAACGAAGGACGCAAACTGGCAGTCCTGGCGATCGACCCGAGCAGCGAGCGTTCGAAAGGCAGCATCCTCGGCGACAAGACCCGTATGGAGGCGTTGTCGCGCGAGAAGAATGCCTTTATACGCCCTTCACCATCGGCAGGTTCGTTAGGAGGTGTGGCACGCAAGACACGCGAAACGATTGTCCTTTGCGAAGCGGCCGGATTCGACACGGTATTCGTCGAAACGGTCGGTGTCGGACAGAGCGAGACGGCCGTCCATTCGATGGTCGACTTTTTCCTGCTGATCCAGCTTGCCGGTACCGGTGACGAACTGCAAGGCATCAAGCGCGGTATCATGGAAATGGCAGACGGCATCATCATCAACAAGGCGGATGGCGACAATATCGAAAAGGCGAACCTTGCCGCCGCGCAGTTCCGCAACGCCCTGCATCTGTTCCCGGCGCCGGAATCCGGTTGGTTCCCGAAAGTATTGACGTACTCCGGATATTACAACTTGGGAATCAAGGAAATCTGGGATATGGTCGGCGAATATATGGAGTTCACCCAAAAGAACGGCTACTTCAACTACAAGCGCAACGAGCAGGCCAAGTATTGGATGTATGAAAGCATCAACGACACGCTTCGCGAGAAGTTCTATCACAACCCGGCTGTCGAAGGCATGTTAGGCATGACCGAACAGCAGGTATTGAACAACGAAATCAGTTCGTTCGTCGCGGCTAAGCGGATGATGGATTTGTTCTTAGAGAATCTGTCCGGAAAGAAATAAAGAATCCTTGTCCCCGCGCTTGACGCGGGGCCGCAAAAGGGCAGGCTTTATTAATCAGTTGTTTATACTGCCGGTTCTAATGCGATCCCGCGTCAAGCGCGGGAACGGGACAGTTTTGACGCATCTCACTTTTATCTAAATTATCATGAAAAAGAAGAAACTTATACTGCTATTACTAAGTTGTGCCGCATTTGCGCCGGTAAACGCCGCCTATCAGGGCCGCGTGTATGTAGATGCCAACCGGAACGGAGTCTACGACAAAGGAGAGAAAGTATTGAAAGACGTCCGGGTTTCCGACGGGCTGAACGTTGTGAGAACAAATGCCGAAGGTCTTTATACGCTTCCCGGACACGAACGGGAACGCTTCATCTTCATCACGACCCCTTCAGGCTACAAGACGGATAACCGGTATTACCGGCGGATCAGCGGGGAAGAACAAACCTACGACTTCGGGCTGCAACCCTGGAAAGGACGCATCCGGCCGGACGGAAGCCACAAGTTTATCCACATCTCCGACACCGAGATATTCAACACCGACGATCAGGAAAGCTGGGCGAACAACATCCGCGATTACGCCGCCAACCAGGAAATAGCCTTTATCATCCACACCGGCGATATCTGCTACGAGAACGGATTGAAGAAGCATATCCACCTGATGAATACGTCGAACATGGATTGTCCGATGTTTTACTGCCTCGGCAACCACGACCTGGTAAAAGGGAAGTACGGGGAAGAGGTCTTTGAAAGCGTCTACGGGCCGGTCTACTATTCCTTCGACTTCGGCAGCGTCCACTATATCGTCACGCCGATGGCGGGAGGCGACCATCAGCCGGGCTATACGAAAGAAGACGTCTATCGCTGGCTGAAGAATGACCTGGCAGAAGTCCCGGCAGGCAAACCGGTCATTGCATTCAATCACGACCTGCTGACCTCCGGGGATAAATTCGTATTCGGCATCAGCGACAGCGAGCAGATCAACCTGAACGAACACAATCTGAAAGCCTGGCTCTACGGACACTGGCATAATCACTTTGTCCGCAAGCAAGGAGATGTCCTGACTATTTCGACGGCGACACTCGACAAAGGCGGCATCGACCACTCGACTTCCGCTTTCCGCGTGATAGACGTGGACCGGAAAGGAGATGTCCGGACAGCGCTTCGCTATACATATATAGATAAGTCTATCGAAATAGTGTCTATCTCCAATGATGCGTGTGCAATCACGGCGGACGGAAAACTCCCGGTGTCGGTCAACGCTTACAACGCAGTTGCGCCTGCCACGCGTGTCACCTACAATTGCACGGCAGACGGGAAAACAGTCGTCCCGGAAACACAGCTTTCCCAAAACACGGACTGGAACTGGTCGGGCACGGCCAAACTGCCGGCAGACTGCAAAGGCAAGCGTGTTTTCATCACCGCCAAGGCTGTGTTCAACAACGGAGAAACAGCCGTCAGCCGCTCTTCCTTCCTGTACAGACCGGCGGAGACAATTAATACGCCGCAGCTTGCCTGGATACGCAATGTCAATGCAAACTTATACTTTGCCTCTCCGGTCATTGCCGGCGGAAAAGTATATGTCGCTTCCCTCGACGAAGACTTAAAAGGGGAAGGCGCAGTCTCCGCCCTGGATGCAAACTCCGGCGAACTGCTATGGAAATGCCCGGTGCGCAACTCCATCAAGAATGCGATTGCCGTAGACGGCGGAACGGTCTTCGCGCAAGATGCGGAAGGCTATTTATATGCAATCGACGCACAAACCGGCAAGTTGAAATGGGACAGGAAAATGAATGTAGCCGGACTTCCCGTGCTTGTCGACGGACTGACAGCCGCCAACGGTATCGTCTACGCAGGCAGCGGAAAAGGATTCGGAGCATACAACGGAAAGACGGGCGAACCGCTCTGGCTGAACAAAGGCTGGGCACAAGGCGAGGCGACCACTTCAAGGCCATTGTTAGCTGACGGAGTAATCGTTTCGGGTGCCAACTGGCGGGGCTTCTACGGCAACGATGCGAAAACGGGTGAACTGCTCTGGAAACTCGATAAGGACGGAATCACTGACCGGGGCGCCACACCTGCGCTGGTCGACGGCTTGCTCTACGTCGCCGCCCGCAAGTCTCTCTTTATCATCGACAGCCGTTCGGGCAGAGTCGTCGTCCGCAAAGAGCTGCCGTTCAACATGCAGGTAAACTCGACTCCGTTAGTCACTGACGACCTGATTATTGTCGGCACACAGACAGATGGCATGGTTGCGCTCGACCGCCAGACGTTCGAGGTCAAATGGACGGCCCGGACATCGCCTGCCTTAGTTTACACCGCACCCTATTCGCGCCATCCGGCAGCAACAATCGAGACAAGCCCTGTCCTGATCGGCAAGACCGTCTACTTCGGAGCTTCCGACGGAATCATCTACGGAGTGGATAAAGAGAGCGGACGGACAATTTGGAAACATAAAACGGGAGCACCTTTATTCTCCACGCTAACAACTGACGGCAGGATGATCTTCGCCGCCGACTTCGGAGGGAATGTTTATGCTTTCAATATAAACTAAAAGGAGTCAAAAGGGGTGTGTCAAAAGTCCTATTTATAGCGTCTGTGTCCTGGCGGGCTTGACCCGCCATCTCATCCTAATTACTGTAAATAAGTTTAGTATGAGGTTGCGGGTCAAGCCCGCAATGACACGCTAAAGCGTTAGAACTTACTTTTGACACACCCCCCTATTAGATAGAGGAAACACGTAATGTGTCCAACAAATCGCGGTTTATCGGTTTGTCGTTCTTGATCGCTTTAGAGAAGGGAACGTAAACGATCTCATCGTTCTGGATGCCCATCATCACATTGCGCTGGTCATCCAGCAGAGCGTCGATAGCAGCAACACCCATGCGGGTAGCCAAGATACGATCCTGAGCCGTCGGTGAACCACCGCGCTGCAAGTGTCCTAAGATAGAAACACGAACATCGAACTGCGGATATTCCTTCTTCACACGTTCGGCCACGCCCATAGCACCGCCGGTCACTTCGCTTTCCGCTACCAGCACGATACTACTGTTCTTCGATTTGCGGAAACCCGTTTCAATCATTTCTGCCAACTGGTCTTTCTCCATCGATATTTCCGGAATAATGGCAGCTTCCGCACCCGAAGCGATCGCTCCGTTCAAGGCAAGGAAACCGGCATCGCGTCCCATCACTTCGATAAAGAACAGACGGTCGTGAGAAGTCGCCGTGTCACGAATCTTGTCCACACACTCCATAATCGTATTCAGAGCCGTGTCGTAACCGATCGTCACGTCAGTTCCAAACAAGTCATTGTCGATCGTTCCGGGCAAGCCGACGATCGGGTAGTTAAATTCCTGCGCAAAGATACGGGCACCGGTCAAAGAGCCGTCGCCACCAATCGAAACCAGGGCATCGATTCCGTGCTCCATCAATCTGTCATAAGCCAGCTTACGGCCTTCCGGAGTCTTGAATTCCTCGCAACGGGCAGTCTTCAGGATCGTACCGCCGCGCTGGATAATATTACTTACGTTCTGAGTCTTGAAATCTACAATTTCGTCGGTTATCAAACCCTTGTATCCACGATAGATACCTTTGACGGACATTCCGTTATAAATAGCGGAACGTGTCACTGCCCGAATAGCAGCGTTCATTCCGGGAGCATCACCTCCGGACGTTAAAATGCCAATACACTTAACTGCAGACATAGCGTCTTATATTTTAATTGTTCGCGGCAAAAGTAATAATTATTTGCCAAAATGCTGTCTTTTTTCCAAAACTTCATGCAATCTTAATCCGAAAAGTCAACGTCCGGAATTCAGTTCCCGGATGCGGACCGCCACTTCCTCCATCAACCACTTCGGTGTAGATGTGGCCCCGCACACACCGACGCTTCGCACGCCTTCCGGCAACGGCTCGGTAATCTCTTTTGCCTCCGAGATAAAGACCGTATTCGGATTAGCCTTCCGACATTCCTCCAACAACATCTTCCCGTTGGAGCTTTTCTTTCCGGCAACGAAATAAACCCAGTCATGCCGGGACGCAAAGACTTTGATGTTCGGCAACCGGTTCGCCACCTGCCGACAGATCGTATCGAAATATTCGAACTGCACGCCGTCCGCCATGCGTTGCTGGATGGCCGTCACCACCTCGCGGAAACCGTCGAGCGACTTAGTCGTCTGGGAGAAGAGGCAGATATTCCGGTTAAAATCCAGCCGGTCCAGGTCCTGCACCTTCTCGATGACGATAGCCGTGCCTTCCGTCTGTCCGACCAGGCCGTTCACCTCGGCATGTCCTTTCTTTCCGTAGATCACAACCTGCGTATGGCTGTCGCGTGTCGCTTCGTAGCATTTATGAATCTTGCGTTGCAGGCGGAGCACAACGGGACAGGTCGCATCCACAATCGTGATGTTGTTCCGCCGGGCGATCTCATACGTCGAAGGCGGTTCGCCGTGCGCACGGAGCAGCACCTTTTCCCCTTCGAGGCGGCTGAACTCGCCGTGTCCGATCGTCCGCAAGCCCGAAGCCTCGAGCCGTTCCACTTCGAGGCTGTTGTGCACGATGTCCCCGAGGCAATACAACGTATTCGTATTCTTCAGTTCGCGTTCGGCACTTTCGATAGCCGTTACCACACCGAAACAAAAGCCGGAACCGTTATCTATCTCGACTTCTATCATAATCAATCCGCCGTTACGACCTTTTTATACTGTTCCAACAGCCAGGCTTTCTGCTCGGCAATCGTCATCTGCGAGTTATCCAACTCCAGCGCGTCGTCAGCTTTACGGAGCGGACTTTCCGCACGGGTCATATCGATATGGTCACGTGTCTTTACGTTTTCAAGCACCTCCTCGAAGGAAGCCGCTTCGCCTTTAGCCTTCAGTTCGTCCAAACGGCGCTGGGCACGCACTTCGGGGCTGGCTGTCACATATATCTTCAGTTCCGCATCCGGAAAGACAACCGTTCCGATATCCCGTCCGTCCATCACGATTCCTTTCGCACGGCCCATCTCCTGTTGCTTGGCAACCATCGCACGGCGCACAAAACCTAATGCAGCGATCGGGCTTACCCGGTTGGCGACTTCCATTCCCCGGATTTCCTTTTCCACCTTTACGCCGTTCAGATACGTGTCGGGCCGTCCGGTTTCCGGATTCAGGCGGAAGGAAATATCGATGTCGTTCATCGCGGCCTGCAACTTCGGCTCGTCGATCCCGCCGTCCGTAAAGAATCCATGTTGCAGGCTGTACAACGTCACGGCGCGATACATCGCCCCGGTGTCGATATAGGTATAACCCAGCTCCTTCGCCAGGTCTTTCGCCATCGTGCTCTTCCCGGTAGAAGAGACACCGTCTATCGCTATAATTATCTTTTTCATCGTTCGATATTATATTAATGTAAGAGGATACAAATATACAACAGTTTGCGGCTCCCTTCTGCATAAATTATCCGATTCATCCTCGTCCGTTAACATTTTCCTGCCATTCCATTAGTTGTCCGCTTGGTGGCGAACGATCGTTCGCTTGCCGCCGGACGATCGTTCACCGCCAAGCGGACGATCGTTCACCGGGCGGCGGACAACTTACGAGACGTTAGTAAAAGGATAAAAGGTGCCCATGAAAAGGACAGTCCTTAGAAATCGCTGATCGTAGTAGAGATACTCAGCATCATGGAAAGAGCCGACGGATGATATTTGGCAACCGAAACGCCCACGTCGAACATCTTGATCTTCACACCGGCGCCACCGGAGAAACCGGCAAGGGCATTCCCGCCTTGTAGCTTCATGTCCAAAGCCGTCTTGGGGTTATATCCGACGCCGAGCCAGAAGTTTTCGGAAGGGACATAATCGACGCCGATCACCATGTGTTTGATGAAAGACTTGAAGAAATTGTCTTCCTTGTATGTATTGTCGGTGTCGTCCACATAATCGAGTTTCCATTTAGTCAGGTATTGGGCAGTCAGCGACAGGCGGATCGGAGCGTGTGCCATCCGCTTTGTGATTCCCATCTGGATATCCCAGGGCATCTTCTGCCTTTCGTCTTCATACGCCTTCAGTTGTGCCCCGATATTCTTGAAGGCAAAGCCGAAAGAGAACTCCTTTTCCGAATTATAATAGCTCAACCCGGCATCGACAGCCAGTCCCATCGAAGTGTAATCTCCTATGCCGGAATAAAGGAACTTGAGTGCGACCCCGCCGCGCCAGCGTTCGGAAAGGTCGTATGAGAAGAAACCGTTCACGCTGATATCCTTAGCCGTAAAATCACCCGTCGGAAGTCCTTCCACCGACATGCCCCGGATATTTCCCTGGCTGAAGAACGAAGCTCCCACGCCCCAGGCCGCTTTTTCCTTCAACGCGCGGGTGAAAAGGGCGCTGCCGACATTGATATCCGATATATAATTCAAGTAGTTCAAGTTGACCATCTTATCCATTTCCGCCCCCAACAAGGCCGGGTTATGAAAGATCAGCGAAGGGTCCCGCTCGATCAGCGACATCGTATTGCCGCCCATCGCGTTCGCCCTTGCCGAAGACGGATAACGCAGGAACGTGTATCCGGCATCGCCGGTCTGGGCAACGACAGCCTGTAACAGAAAGGAAAAGAAGAATATAAACAGAAAATGTCTCATATTTATCTGGTAAAATGCGTACAAAGATAATAAATGCGGGCATATAACATCCCAATTACAGAAACGGGAAAAAGCGGAAAAAGGTATATGGAAGCTATTATTTTTATTTCCAGTCAAAAAAAAAGTAAAAATGCATCAGTATTTAATACGAATCGTTCGGATTTAGAAAATAATCCGTATATTTGTCGCAAAAGAAAAACACATCTTTAAACATTAAGAGATATGGAAGTTAAGAAATCACCAAAAGCGGACCTGGAAAAAGGTAAGACGTTAGGTGTCCTGATGGGCATGATCGTCGGACTTGCAGTACTGTTCGTCGGCTTCGAATGGAGCGACCGCGAGGTCACAATCGTCCAGAGTGGGGGCGTTGCTGATATCATCGCGGAAGAAGAAGTGGAAATCACGAGACCGGAGGATACTCCTCCCCCTCCTCCGCCACCCCCAGCACCTGCTATTGCAGAGGAATTGAACGTTGTAGAAGATGACGTTAAGTTGGATGATGTAGACATCATTTCTTCTGAAGACGACGCTTCTTCAGCACAGGTTGAAGCCTATACGCCTCCTGCAGTAGTAGAGGAAGAAGAAGAATCTTCACAGCAGATCTTTACGGTCGTAGAAACAATGCCTGAATTCCCGGGCGGCCAGATGGCTTTGTTACAGTACCTGTCAAAATCAATCAAATATCCGGTTATTGCACAGGAAAACGGAATCCAGGGTCGTGTATCCTGCTCGTTCGTGGTTAACAAAGACGGTTCCATCGTAGACGCTGAAGTTATTCGTGGTGTTGACCCATCGTTGGACAAAGAAGCTCTCCGTGTGATCAACAGCATGCCGAAGTGGTCACCTGGTAAGCAGAGAGGTAAACCCGTACGTGTTAAATATACAGTGCCTGTTACATTCAGGCTGCAATAATAACATGTAAATAGTATAAAAGGCTGCGATTGAAAGCAGCCTTTTTTATTTAAACAAATGATTTATGTACGCTTTTAATGATATCTTACAAAAGATAGAGCAGGAAATCGCCCAGCTTCAATTCCCCCATCCTCCCAAAAGCTTATACGACCCGATCGAATACATCCTTTCATTGGGAGGGAAAAGAATCCGTCCGGCATTGGTATTGATGGCTTGTAACCTGTATAAAGAAGATGTAGAGGATGCGGTCAAACCCGCACTCGGACTCGAAGTATTCCACAACTTCACGCTTCTGCATGACGACCTGATGGACGAAGCCGACATGCGAAGAAACAAACCGACCGTACACAAAGTATGGAATGCAAACACGGCTATCCTCTCCGGTGATGCCATGCTGATCGCGGCCTACCAACTGATCGGTGAAACGAAATCCGAATCATTAAAAGAAATACTGAACCTGTTTACCGTTACCGCACTTGAAATCTGCGGCGGACAACAGTACGACATGGAGTTCGAATCGAGAACAGACGTGACGGAAGAAGAATACATTGAAATGATCCGGCTGAAGACGGCTGTACTGATCGCCTGCGCCTTGAAAATGGGAGCGATTGCAGGAAATGCTTCGAAAGCTGATGCAGAAGCATTGTATCAATACGGTATCAACATCGGGCTGGCATTCCAACTGCAAGACGACCTGCTGGACGTATATGGAGACACAGCCACTTTCGGCAAAAACATCGGCGGGGACATCTTGTGTAACAAAAAGACATTTATGCTGATCAACGCGCTTCGCCGTGCTTCGGACGCACAAAAAGCAGAGCTGGAAAACTGGATCAGTAAAAAGACATTCGATCCGGCAGAGAAGATCGCGGCTGTAACAGATATTTACAGCCAATTACATCTGAAGGAGTTATCCGAAGACAAAATACACATTTATTACGAACAGGCAATGAAATGCCTGGCATCGCTAAGTGTTGCTCCCGAAAGATTGAACATATTAAAAGAAGTCAGTGCCCGTTTAATGAACCGCCAGTCTTGATATGAAGCTGATCGACACACATAATCATCTATATCTGGAAGAGTTCGACCCGCAACAGGATGAACTGGTCGCCATCGCAAAAGAGTCCGGCATCGACGCCTTGCTCCTTCCCAATGTAGACACGACTACGATCGGACGAATGCACGACCTCAGCGACCGCTATCCGGATTTTGCCTATCCGATGATGGGGCTGCATCCGACAAGTGTGGACGAGCACTATGCCGAAAACCTGAAGACAACGGAGTCCTGGCTAAATAAACGCCCGTACTGCGGAATAGGCGAAATCGGCATCGACCTGTATTGGGATAAAACCTATCTGAAGCAGCAGAAAGAAGTATTCGAGGAACAACTCCGATGGAGTATCGACCTCGGGCTGCCGGTCGCCATTCACACCCGTGATGCGTTCCCGGAAGTTTTCGACTCCTTATATAAGGTAGGGTGTGAAAAAATGACCGGAGTATTCCATAGTTTTACAGGAAACGAGGACGAGCTTGAAGAGATAAAAAAATTAACAAACTTCAAAATCGGAATCAATGGCGTAATAACTTTCAAAAACTCACGATTATCGGAAATTATCCGGCAAACAGACATCCATAAAATAGTTTTGGAAACAGACGCTCCCTATCTCGCGCCTGTCCCTTACCGGGGAAAAAGGAACGAGCCGGTCTATATTTGGAAAACAGCTGAAAGAGTCGCTCAAACCTATGGACTAACACTCGAAGAGACGGTTGAAACGACAAGAAAAAACGCGTTGAATTTGTTTAAAATCGAGAATAAACCGAGATAGTGAGATATTTTCGTCCGTATTCTAAATTTATCCGCCAGATATTGTGAATATATCAGGCAAAAACTATAGATTTGTGCACTGAAACGTTTGGATATGCGATTTTTTTCGTATTTTGCACCCGTTTTAGAAAAAAGCGGTAGCTCGCTTTTGGAGAGATGCTCGAGTGGTTGAAGAGGCACGCCTGGAAAGCGTGTAAACCTCTAAAGGGTTTCGCGGGTTCGAATCCCGCTCTCTCCGCTTTAAGGAACCATGATGATTATTAATAACAAAAAAATAAAAACAAATAAGAGAATTATTAATCTTAAAAATTAAACACACAATGAAAAAGTATTTTGCAAAAACATTCATGAGTTTATGTGCTCTTGGAATCACTTCCGTAGCATTCGCGCAAGAAGCAACCGAAGCCGCTATTGAAGGTGGTATGTACCAAGCTTTAAAGACTAAGTTTATCGAAGGTGGTGCCAACTTTATGAGTTTGGTTGCCATTGCATTGATTTTCGGTTTGGCTTTCTGCTTGGAAAGAATCATCTACCTGAACTTGGCTGAAACTAATTCAAGCAAATTGCTGAAAGGTATTGAAGATGCATTGGATAAAGGAGATGTAGAAGGAGCTAAAGCTATTGCTCGTGATACAAGAGGTCCTATCGCTTCTATCGCATACCAAGGTTTGATGAGAATTGATCAGGGTATTGACGTTGTTGAAAAATCTATCGTTTCTTACGGTGGTGTTCAGGGCGGTCTTTTGGAAAAGAACATGTCTTGGATCACATTGTTTATCGCTATGGCTCCGTCATTAGGATTCTTGGGTACTGTAGTCGGTATGATCATGGCGTTCGATAAAATCGAACAGGTTGGTGATATCAGCCCGACGGTTGTTGCCGGTGGTATGAAAGTGGCTTTGATCACAACAGTAGGTGGTTTGATCGTAGCTTTGATCCTTCAGGTATTCTATAACTATTTGTTGAGCAAATTGGAAGCTATCCTGAACCAGATGGAAGATGCTTCTATCACTTTGCTGGACTTAGTTATCAAATACAACCTTAAATTCAAAAAATAATAGACAACTATGGCAGTTACTAAAATAAGAAAAATGTCCAGCTGGACACTGCTGATCGTGTCATTGATCAGCCTTGTCGTACTGGGTATGTTCTTCGGGGGAGGCGTAGTCAACCCGGGCGAAGAAATGATAGAATATGTACATACAGGTCTGTTGTTAAACTGGACTTCTGCATTATTCTTTATCACGATCATTAGTATGGTGTTATTTGCTATCTGGCAGTTTATCACCTTACTGAAAGTAAATCCTAAATCAGCAGTTACCTCATTAGTTGTAGTAGTTGCATTCGCAGCAATGATGTTCATTACTTATTCCATAGGTGATGCTACTCCGTTGAATGGATTGAATGCAGACTCACAAGAATTCAACACAGCCGGTTGGTTGAAAATCACAGATATGTGGATTATGTCTACAGTTGTCCTGTTGGTTTTGATCATTGCCTGTGTAATTTGGGGCTCTGTTAAAAGAATGATTAAATAATAGTAATAACGAAATTTGATTAAACAAGAAAGAAATGGGTAAGAAAAGAAAGACACCGGGTATCAATGGTTCTTCTTCAGCCGATATTGCTTTCATGTTGCTGATCTTCTTCCTTATTACTACATCCATGGATACAGATAAAGGTTTGGCAAGACGTTTGCCGCCTCCTGTACCTAAAGATCAAAAGAAGAATGATGTTGATGTAAACAAGAGAAACTTGCTGGTCGTACTGATCAACAGTAACAACCAGATTCTCTGCGGCGATCAATTCGTCGACATCAAGCAATTGAAAGACAAGGTTAAGGATTTCATTGATAATCCGTTTAACGATGCTAATAAGCCCGAAAAAACAGAAGAGGATGTTCCTTTCTTCGGAAAAGTGATGACCGCTAAAAAACACGTTATTTCTTTGCAGAATGACCGTGGTACTGAATATCAGGCATATATTAGTGTTCAGAATGAACTGGCTAAAGCATACAATGAACTGCGTGATGATATTTCCAGAAAGAAATTCGGAAAAGCATTTGCAGATCTGGAAGAAGAACAACAAAAGGCTGTGCAGCAGATTTATCCGCAAAAGATATCTGAAGCAGAACCCAAAAATTATGGAGATAAAAAGTAATGGGAAAGTTTAGTAAAGCGGGCGGACGTGAAATGCCCGAATTGAATACGTCATCATTACCTGACTTGGTGTTCGCTTTCTTGTTCTTCATCATGATGGTAACATCTATGCGTGAAGTAACATTGATGGTACAATTCCGAGCTCCACAGGCTACTGAACTTCAGAAGCTGGAAAAGAAATCGTTGGTTACGTTCATCTATGTAGGAAAGCCGACAGCGGAATATCAGGCTAAGATGGGTTCTGAAGCTCGTCTGCAGTTGAACGACAAGTTCGCTGAAGTAGCAGAAATTCAGGATTACATCGCACAGGAAAAATCCAGTATGAAAGAAGATGACCAGCCGTTTATGACTGTATCTATCAAGGCCGATCAAGAAACCAAGATGGGTCTGATCACAGACGTTAAACAAGCGCTTCGTGAAGCATACGCATTGAAGATTAGTTATTCTGCCCGTCAGGCAGCAGACTGATCCGAGGATATACTTACAAAAAAGGCGAGGTGAAAACCCCGCCTTTTTTTATTGCTTTTCCATCCGGATCATAAACCTTTAACGCCATAAACATACTTATGCAGACAATTCTTTACCTGCTCGAAAGAATGTTCCAGATCAATATTTCCATACGTCATAAGCCGCATTTCCAGCCATTCCCCGCCATCCCTGTAAGGCGGTTGATGATAGACATGATGATCTAACGTATAGCCTAAGCGCTCATAAAAGCCGATTCTGCGCCGACTCATCTCGTCAGCAGGCATCTCTACTTCCAATACGACCGGAGTTCCGCAAAAGGCAAGGAATTGCTTCATAGCCTCAGCCCCTATCCCGCCGTTACGGGCTGACGGATCGATGGCAAAATGCTCCGCATACGTGTAACCATCGAAAAGCCAACCGGTGATGAAGCCGGCATACCGGCCATCTCTCGACAAGGCATATACGACAAAACGAGGTTCGTCTTTTACCAAACCACGCACAAGCGAGAAGTCACGGCGTTCCTCTTCCGGAAAAGATTCCGTATATGTCTTCTCTATCAAATCCAATACCGGATCGGTAAAATCCTTAACCGGCTTACATATTACTGTTGATTTTAAATCCATAAGACCATAAAATTGATGATTACTATTACAAAAGAGACTTACAAAATAAAATATTATACTAAAAAATATGGATTAATCATTAGAGATTAATTATATTTGTATTAAGATTGTAAGAACAGATAATACAGATATACAAATATAGATAAATTATGGCACACCATCAACTGGATGAACTTGACGAGAAGATATTAAAATTAATCATAGGCAATGCCCGTATGCCTTTCCTTGAAGTGGCAAGGGAGTGTAATGTATCGGGGGCTGCTATACACCAACGCATTCAGAAACTGACAAATCTGGGTGTTATCAAAGGTTCCGAATTCATTGTCGACAATACGAAAGTCGGCTATGAAACATGCGCGTATATGGGCTTATTCCTCAAATCACCCGGACAGTTTCCCGCCGTAACGGAAGCTCTAAAGGAGATTCCCGAAGTAGTAGAATGCCACTATACCACAGGACAATATGACCTGTTCATTAAGATATATGCCAAAAACAACCAGCACTTACTAAGCATCATCCATAATAAACTGCAGCCGTTGGGACTTGCCCGGACCGAATCGCTCATCTCCTTTAAGGAAGCATTCAAACGGCAGATTCCAATCGACCTGGATGATGAATAAATAAAAAAACTCCGCGCAGACTTCTGGACTACGCGGAGTTTTTTATTTATTATGCGGATACAGATTAGAAATCTGCATTCTTCGGTGTACGCGGGAAAGGAATCACATCGCGGATGTTTGTCATACCTGTAACAAACAACAGCAGGCGTTCGAAACCTAAACCGAAACCGGAATGAGGCACAGTACCAAAACGACGTGTATCGAGATACCACCACATATCCTTCATCGGAATGCCCATTTCATTGATACGGTTCATCAACTTGTCATAATCAGCTTCACGTTCGGAACCACCGATGATCTCACCGATTTTCGGGAACAATACATCCATCGCACGGACTGTCTTGCCGTCTTCATTCTGCTTCATATAGAAAGCCTTGATCTCTTTCGGATAATCAGTCAGGATAACCGGACGTTTGAAATGCTCTTCAACGAGATAGCGTTCATGCTCGGAAGCCAGATCGACACCCCAATATACCGGGAATTCAAACTGATGGCCCTTGGCAACCGCTTCTTCCAGAATCTTGATTCCTTCCGTATAAGCCAAGCGGACAAAGTCGTCTTTCAACACACCTTGCAGACGTTCGATCAGGCCCTTGTCGAACATATCGTTCAAGAACTTGATATCGTCCATACAGTTATCCAAAGCCCATTGTACGCAGTACTTGATGAACTCTTCAGCCAACTGCATATTGTCCAGGATATCGTTGAAAGCCACTTCCGGTTCGATCATCCAAAACTCGGCCAAGTGACGCGGCGTATTGGAGTTTTCAGCACGGAAAGTCGGGCCGAACGTATAAATCTGTCCTAAAGCCGTGGCAGCCAACTCGCCTTCCAACTGGCCGGAAACAGTCAGACTCGCCTGCTTGCCGAAGAAGTCGTTATCATAAATGATAGATCCGTTTTCATCCTTCTTCAGATCGTACAGGTTCATCGTCGTTACCTGGAACATCTGTCCTGCGCCCTCACAGTCGGAAGCTGTGATCAGCGGTGTGTGGAAATAGAAGAAACCTCTGTCATGGAAAAATTTATGAATGGCATAAGCATGTTATGACGGATACGGAATACTGCCCCGAACGTATTCGTACGCGGACGGAGGTGAGCGATCTCACGCAGGAATTCCATCGAATGACCTTTCTTCTGCAAAGGATATGTATTCGGGTCCGCACTACCGTAAATTTCGATCTCGGTAGCCTGGATCTCAACACTCTGGCCTTTCCCCTGCGACTGCACCAACGTACCGTTTACACTGATACTGGCACCTGTCGTAATCGCTTCAGATATTCTTCGCCCAGCTTATCCACGTCTACAACGATCTGAACATTATTTATTGTAGAACCGTCGTTCAGGGCTATAAAACTAACCTGTTTACTACCACGCCGGGTACGCACCCAGCCTTTCACATTAACGGTCGTACCGAAAGCATCGCTTTTCAGCACATCTACAATCTTTGTTCTTTTAATTGCTTCCATGTTTATATTTTTATTCTTAGGTAATCAAAACAAGTTAGCCGGCTTTTCCAACCGGCTAAACTCTTATATTTATTCAAAAACACCCATGCGGAGCGCGTTCACCTCACGTTCGTTCAGATAACGCCACTTTCCACGTCCCAGGTTCTTTTTGGTCAAGCCGGCAAAATAGACACGGTCCAGTTTAATCACATGATAGCCGAGTGATTCGAAAATACGGCGTACGATACGGTTACGTCCGGAGTGGATTTCGATACCTACCTGGCTCTTATCCTCTTCGCTTGCGTAACTGATTGCATCGGCATGGATTTCTCCATCTTCCAGCTCCAATCCGTTAGCGATCTTTTCCATATCTTCGATAGACACGTTCTTATCCAACCATACATGATAGATCTTTTTCTTCTTGAATGACGGATGAGTCAGCTTGGAAGCCAGATCGCCATCGTTAGTCAACAGTAGTACACCTGTCGTATTGCGGTCCAGACGGCCTACCGGATAAATACGTTCCTGGCAAGCGTTCTTTACCAAATCCATAACAGTCAGACGTTCCTGCGGATCATCGGATGTCGTCACGCAATTCTTCGGCTTATTCAGCACGATATACACCTTGCTTTCGATCTGAACCGGCTGTTCGTTGAACAACACCTTGTCCTGGCGTGTGATCTTCGTACCCAATTCAGTTACCACCACGTCGTTAACCTTAACGGCACCAGCCTGGATAAATTCATCTGCCTCGCGACGTGAACAAACACCTGCGTTAGACAAGAATTTATTCAAACGGATCGGTTCGTTCGGATCAGCCAACACTTCCTTATACTTCAACTGCTTCTGGAAGTTGTACTTCGCATTCGGATTATAATCACCCGTACGGCGATTATTGTTCGGACGTCTGTTATTATTATAACCGCCACGTCCGCCACCGCCATTATTGCCATAAGGACGATTGTTACCGTATGAAGGTCTGCCGCCGCGATTATCACGGTTGTCGTAAGGCGAACTTACGCGGGTATCCCCTACACGCGGTCTTCTTTTCTTTACGCCGTCACCCGAAACACCTTCACCGGCCGGAGTAGCAGAGTATGCTTTACCCCTGTCTTCATAGTTGCTGGGACGAGTCGGACGATTGTACGGACGATCGCCATAGGACGGACGATCACCGCCATAAGAGCGGTCATTGCCGTAAGAAGGACGATCATTTCCGTAAGACGGACGATTGTTTCCATAAGAAGGTCTGCTGTTGTAACCTCCTTCACGATTGTTACCATAGCCACGGTTTCCACCATTGTCGCGGTTATACGGTTTATTGTAACCGCCACCTTCGCGGTTATCATACGTACGCGGGCGACTCGGTCTGTCCCCATAAGAAGAGCGGTTGTCCCCATAAGAGTTATAACCGCCACGGTCATCCCGAGTTGGACGGTTATACGGTCTCCGTTCATAGTTGTTTCCTTCAGGTCTGTTATAACCTTGATTGTAAGGTCTTCTTTCAGAATCCTGGTCTGTGTTTTCCCGTCTGATACTTGGTATCACCTTTCTTGGACGCGGTTGAGATTCATCTCTTTCTTCTGTGCTCATTTGTTGTAAATTAAATGATAATTAACTACTTGGTAACCTCACGGCTACCCATTGTTTCTCACTAAATACCTGTATAATTATGCGGCGTTATCGCCTTTAATTCTGCTTTAACGGCATCGCTAACCTGCAACTGATCGATAAAATCACTGATCGATCCGGCAGTAATGCCTTCGTTTGTACGGGTTAAGGCTTTCAATGCTTCGTAAGGTTTCGGATATCCTTCACGACGAAGAATAGTCTGAATGCCTTCGGCCACCACAGCCCAGCAGTTATCCAAATCCCGGTACAACGCTTTCTCGTTCAATAACAACTTACCCAGTCCTTTTGTTAAGCTTTTGAATGCTATTTCAATATGGGCCATGGGTACACCGACATTACGAAGCACCGTAGAGTCTGTCAAGTCGCGCTGCAAACGCGAAATCGGCAACTTCATCGCCAGATGTGTCAAGATAGCATTTGCCATCCCCAAGTTACCTTCTGCGTTTTCGAAGTCGATCGGGTTTACCTTATGCGGCATGGCGGAAGATCCCACCTCGCCGGCTTTGATCTTCTGTTTGAAATATTCCATCGAAACATACTGCCAGAAATCGCGACACAGGTCGATCAAGATCGTATCGATCCGTTTCATCCCGTCGAAAATAGCAGCCAGGTTGTCGTAGTTGGAAATCTGCGTGGTCCATTCCTCACGGCTCAGCCCTAACACTTCATTCACAAACTTATTTCCAAATGCCTTCCAGTCATATTCCGGGTAAGCCACATGATGCGCATTGAAGTTACCGGTTGCCCCGCCGAACTTGGCAGAAACAGGGGTCGCTTTCAACAGCTTCACCTGCTGTTCCAAACGGTAGACGAACACCATTACTTCCTTCCCCAACCGAGTCGGAGAAGCCGGTTGCCCGTGTGTCTTGGCCAACATGGAAACCTCCGCCCAGTCTTCGGCATATTTCTTCAACATGTCGATCACTTCCTGCAAGCCGGGGTAGTACACCTCGTTCAACGCATCTTTGATAGACAAGGGGACAGAAGTATTGTTAATATCCTGTGAGGTCAATCCGAAATGGATAAATTCCTTATACTCCTGCAAAGACAACTGATCAAACTTTTCCTTAATAAAATATTCAACTGCCTTTACATCATGGTTTGTTACGCTCTCGATCTCCTTAATACGGGTTGCGTCCTCAACTGAAAACTCGCGGTAAATTTTCCGCAAAGCCTCTTTGTTCTCCGCAGTAGCCAAAGCTTGAAGCTGCGGGAGAAACTCGGACAGAGTAATAAAATACTCTATCTCCACCTGCACTCTATACTTGATGAGTGCATATTCTGAAAAGTAAGCCGCCAGGTTCTCGGCTTTATTTCTGTATCGCCCGTCTACAGGCGAAATTGCTGTCAGTGTCGAAAATATCATATACATTATTAATATGGAGCTGCAAAGTTACTATAAATCTTAATACATATAGGTAGAGAAGCAGTTTTTTTCTACTTTTTCTCTAAAATATTTGGAGGTAATAAAAAAAGCCGTATCTTTGCAGCGCTTTAGAGAGATAGAGCGTACAACTTTACTTAATGAAGAATGAAAGGGCGTTTAGCTCAGCTGGTTCAGAGCATCTGCCTTACAAGCAGAGGGTCGGCGGTTCGAATCCGTCAACGCCCACCATTTAATAGAGAGCAATCATGATTTGCATGATTGCTTTTTTTTATTTTCCCAACCAACACAAAAGAGCACCTTACTCTCCCGCTATTTAAAAGAAAAGGCTAAACACAACCAAAAAGCTGGAACAGGGTTCCGGCCTTTTTTGGTTGTATAAACATGAGTGCAAATTGAAAAATCCAGATCCATCACAGCAGGTCATTTTGCGTTCCCTTCCAACTTTCAACTTTCAACTCTTAACTTTCAACTATCTGGGGGGGGGACTTATTGTATAAAACGTTTTTTTCAAGTTCAAAAGACATCCGAAACTCAATAAATATTAATCCGCTTTTTTGGCCTCAAAAAAGGACTATTTCCTCTTTTTCGAGCGTTTTCCGCCATTACGACCGTCCTCTTTGCCATTACGCTGCTAATAGATAGTGCACTCGGCACCTCGCGAAGATTAGCACGGTCGTAATGGCGATTTGGACGGTCGTAATTGAAAAGAG